>CAMDBP010000036.1:0-15000 GCA_945889315.1 Chitinophaga pinensis | reverse complement strand
GGTTGAACCTACTTCTTCTTCACCTTCTATCATAAACTTGACGTTGCAATGCAAGGTGTTTGTTTGTATCATAGTTTCAAATGCTTTTAGATGCATGTAGAACTGACCTTTATCATCACAAGCTCCACGTGCGTATATGTTCCCGTCTTTTACTGTCGGCTCAAATGGAGGTGTATGCCATAACTCGTTGGGTACGGAGGGTTGCACATCATAATGACCGTATACCAGAATGGTAGGTTTAGAAGCATCTACTATTTTTTCACCGTAAACTATAGGATTGCCAGCTGTTTCCTCTAGGCACACGTTATCTGCACCTGCTTCTTTTAACTTTGCTGCAGTATATTCTGCACAGCGCCGCACATCGGCTTTATAGGCTGAGTCTGCACTTATACTAGGAATCCTAAGTATTTCAAATAGTTCATTTAGGAATTTATCTTTGTTACTTTCTATGTACTCTTCTCTCGTCATAGGACGAAGGTAAAAAAAATGAAGGAATGAAAAGAGACATTTAGATAATAGAATGAATGTAAATGAACTAGTTATTGGATTGTAAATATTGAAAAGAATGACTGGGCTTAATACTATTAAGGTTGTTTATTTTACTTATGAGGGTTACAACAAACCGACATTCTATTCGTTAGCTTTGTAACCACTTTTAATCGATTTATAGTTCATGAAAAACATCCTTACCTCACCTAAGTATTTTGTGCCTTTATTTTTAATCCTTCTCGTTTATGGATGCTCAAAAGTGCCACTTACGGGAAGACGTCAGATTAGACTAATGCCAGAGAGCACACTTATTCAAGCAAGTTCATTAAGCTATCAGCATGTATTAGACACAGCCAAGATAGTAAAAACAGGAGCTCAAGCTGAGATGGTAAAACGCGTTGGGGCACGTATTGCTGCTGCGGTAGAAAAGTACCTGAAAGAAAATGGTTCCGAAAGTAGAATTGCTGGATTTAACTGGCAGTTTAACCTAATTCAAGATGATAACGTTAATGCATGGTGCATGAGCGGGGGTAAAGTGGCGTTTTATACAGGTATAATGCCTATTTGCAAGGATGAAACGGGTGTTGCTGTGGTTATGGGGCATGAGATTGCACATGCGATTGCGCGTCATGGAAATGAGCGAGTAAGTCAAAGCATAGCCTTATATGGATTATCCACTGGATTAGACTTAGCACTGCTTATGAAAGAAAAACCAGAAACAACACGACAAATTATGAATACTGCTTTTGGCGTTGGCGGTCAAGTTGGAATGTTGGCTTTTAGCCGTAAACACGAAAGTGAGTCTGATGAAATGGGATTACTATTTATGGCTATGGCAGGTTACGATCCCAGCGAAGCACCTAAATTTTGGGATAGAATGAATAATATTGGCGGTCAAAGACCTCCTGTGATGTTAAGTACACATCCTGATCCAGGAAAACGTCAAGCGGATCTTCAAGCGCAATTACCAAAAGCTATGGAGATATACAACCAAAATAAAAGATAGTTGTTAGCTTTACAGTGATTAGCACATACAAAAAAATGATAGGAATAGCAATTCTCGGAGGTTTCGCTATCTCTATGAATTCAGGTGGTCTCACCGCAACCCAAATACTTAATAAAGCAGAACAAAAATTATCGTCTTCTACCATAATCGCAGATCTATCAATCGTTATAAAAAGACCAAAATGGACTAAAACGATGGAGTTGAAAACGTGGTCAAAAGGAGTAGACTATGCAATGGCGTATGTGAAAGGGCCAGAGAAGGACGAAGGAACAGTCTATTTAAAAGCTAAAAACGACGTATACAATTACCTTCCAAAAGTCAAAAAAACCGTTAAACTTCCAGCTAATTTACTTAGTCAAAATTGGATGGGAACAGATATGACAACGGATGATTTGGTAAAATTATCTAAACTAACATTGGACTATGAAGCCAAGTTAAGTGGCTCAGCGCAAGTAAGCGGCAGAGACTGTCATGTTATAACTCTAATCCCAAAACCTGAAGCCGATGTACTTTGGGGTAAGTTAGTTTTATGGATTGATAAAATAGATTATATACAACTAAAAACCACGTTTTACGACGAGGATCTAGAATTGGTAAATACCGTTATAGGCAGCGATATCAAAAATTTAGGTGGGAAAATGTTGGCTTCCAAATTGACCATGATTCCTGCAGGTAACGCAGGTCAATCCACGTTAGTAGTATATAAGTCCATGAAGTTTGATGCGCCAATTGGGGACTCGTTTTTTGCGAAATCTAATATGCCAAAGGTTAAACCTTAACGGGTAATCCGTATATTTGACCTAACAGTATGGTAAGAGGTCTAAAATTATTCGTTTGTTTTATTGCGCTAGGTCAAGTGTATGCGCAGTCAGATTATAAAGTAACAAACAATGTCCCTGTATTTAAACAATGGGTTGTTGATTTTTCAGACAATAGCAAATTGGATGTTGTTGCTCTAAAAGCAGGAGTTGTGGCCCCACCTCCTTTTTCTAATACCAAGGAAATTAAAGCAACATTAGATGCTCAGCGAAAACACACATTCTCGGAAAAAAATAAGGTTACGCATAGATCGGATATTGATCCAACAGTTTTGACGGGTTTTAACGGGAAGCCCCTCGGGGCAGCGGGGATACCTAATGACAATACACTTGCGGTTAGTAACGCAGGTATAGTTGTAAGTGCTATTAACACAAGTGTAAATATACTAGATGCAGAAGGTAAGAGCTTGAAATTTAGAACCCTTTCAGGTATCGTAGCGGGTCAGTTGGGTATACTAGACCGTTTTTATGACCCTAAAGTTCTGTATGACCCCATAAATGATCGATTTATTCTCGTGTTTTTGGAAGGCAGTGAAAGCAGTGATACCCGAATTATCGTTGGCTTTACCAAAACCAATGATCCTACGGGTCTTTGGAATTTTTATGCCATCAATGGCAATCCGATAGGTGGTGCAAAATGGAGTGATTATCCGATTATTGCACATAACAAAGAGGACTTGTACATTACCGTAAATATTCTCAAAGATAATGAAAGCTGGCAAGAAGGATTTGTGCAAAGTGTTATCTGGCAGGTAAATAAAAACTCAGGATATACGGGAGGTACGCTTATTCAAAATATGTTCTCGGATATTAATTTTGAGAATAAACCTGTATGGAGTATATGTCCCGTACAACCAGCTCTTGATATGGACCAAAAGGGTATGTATCTATTATCTGTGCGTCCTGATGCTTCTGCTAACGATACTGTTTTTTTACATGAAATTACAAATACTGCAGCTTCTGGCCAAGCAACTCATACGTTAAAAGTGCTAAAATCAACCGAAAAATATGGTGTTCCGCCTAGCGCTTTACAACCTAAGCTTGGGTTTAAATTGCAAACAAATGATACCAGAGTTTTATCTGCATCATTGCATTTAGGAGAGATACAGTATGTTCAATCCACTTTAGTTGCTTCTCCTTTAAGCTCAGGTATATATCATGGAACAATTACCAATACGGCTACTAATCCTAGTGTTAGGGGGCGTGTAATTTCTACACCGGGTATGGATTATGCCTATCCTTCTCTTGCTTTTGGAGGTCAAACAGCAGAGGAAAATTCTATGATAATGACTTTTTCGCACGTAAGTGAATCGGAGTTTCCTGGAACAAGTGCTATTTTTTACACTTTTAAAGACGGAGTCAATGATTATTACTCCGATGTTAAGCCAATTAAATTGGGAGACAGTGTAATAAATACATTCTTAGCGGATTCTATAGAACGTTGGGGAGATTATACGGATATACAAGCCCAATACAATGATTTAGGTGCGGTATGGCTATGTGGCAGTTATGGAGATGTTTCAGGCAAAAACAATGTTTGGATTGCCAAAGTTCGGTCTAATAATGTACTCCTTAGTATTGAAGAAATGTTTGTTTATCCTAATCCATCAAATGAGTTTATGAAAATCACAACTATTTTCAAGTACAATGAACTTGTAAAAATATCTATCATTGACAACTTAGGTAGAGTGGTTAAAAGTATTGATAATCAGCAAGTAAAGCCTGGTAATGTAGAGTTCTTAGTGGATGTTTCAGGAATTACTGCCGGGAATTATATACTTACCATAGCGTCTGAATCAGGCCAAAAGAGAGTAAGCCAAAAGGTAAGAATTAAGTAGTTAGAACGCTGTTCTATATTTTGAATTTTATGTAATTGCATATCTGTTTGTATTAATTTCGGATAGATTAATTTAAGTATAGTATTGAATTAAGGTTCGATTATGCTTCTGCTCAAAAATCTCCTATCTTCGAAACCATGCAACGCCTACTTTTTTTTACGGGTTTTATCTTATCGTTTTTTATTGGTTTAGCTCAGGTAAAAATCCCTGCAGCAAGTAAACAGATAATGGATTATCCTAACGCAGGTTCTCAAAGCTATGTTGCTAAGGTAAATGCCAGTTTTAATGAGTCTGAAATAACAGATTTAGGAGGAACTATTGGTTCTCGAATAGCAGATATTGTTACGATACATTTTAATAACGCACCTCACAATCAGTTGAAAAATCTGACTGGGGTAGTCTATCTGCAAATAGCAAATAAGATTACACCCAAGCTAAGTCGTGTAATTCCGGATCTTCGTGCAGATAGTGTACAGAATGGTTATGGATTAACCCAAGGTTACACAGGCAAAGATGTGATTATAGGGATTACAGATTGGGGTTTTGACTATACGCATCCTATGTTTTACGATACGGCATTGCAACACACTCGTATTTTGGCGGCTTGGGATCAGTTCAAACGAAGTGGACCCGCGCCAGATGGTTTTAATTACGGAACGATGTATGAAGGAGAAGCCGAGCTTCTTGCGGCACAAAAAGATACTATAAATATATATGGATATGCTACACATGGTAGTCACGTTGCAGGAATTGCAGGTGGAAGTGGAGCTGGAACTCAGCATAGAGGGGTTGCCTATCAAGCCAATTATCTTATGGTAACTTTCCTAGCAGATGAGGCTGCTGTTATTGATGCATTTAGTTGGATGAAAGCGAAGGCGAAAGAGTATGGGAAGCGATTGGTTATTAATATGAGCTGGGGGTTGTATAATCTAGGTCCGCTGGATGGAACCTCGTTAGTGAGCCAAGTAATAGATCAAATGTCCTCTGACGGAGTCATTTTTGTCACATCAGGGGGGAATAACGGTGACGAAACATTTCACATAAAAAAGACGTTTGCCAACGATACAGTGAGCAGCCTTGTGGAGTTTTATAGTTATGCTTCGAATGCCAATATGTGGGGACAAAGTTTGAGCATGTGGGGTGAAGAGGGTAAGACTTTTGGTACTGGTTTTTCCGTTTACGATAATTCCAAAAAGGCTTTAGTTGCTTCGCCTTTGTATGATTTAGCTACAACGTCGGGATATGTTGACTCTTTTATTTTAGTGGGAGTGGATACTATTTTTTACAATGTACAAATGGATTCACCCCATCCATTGAATAATAAACCGCATATCAGACTGCGTATTAAAAATACCAATACTGCTTTAAAAATAGGTTTAAAAGTATACGGGTCGGATGGTACGATCCATATCTACAACTTAACAGAGCTTACGACAGATGTCGGGAATTGGGGAATGTCGCTTTCTGCATATTTGCCTGGCTGGACTGCTGGTGATAACCAATATAGCCTTGGAGAGCCGGCAAGTACGCAGTCCGTTATCACCGTCGCGGCGCATACCTCTGAATTTTATTTCAGTGGAAATTCTTACGGTGGAACGATTGCCCCATTTTCAAGTTTTGGACCTACTATAGATGGCCGCATGAAGCCTGACGTGTCTGCTCCAGGTGTAAGTGTGGCATCCAGTATTTCATCATTCACAAACAATAGTTATACATTATTGCAAAATGTAAATTTTATGGGTAAAAACTATCCTTTTGCTCGTTTTTCAGGCACTAGTATGAGTAGTCCAGCGACTGCAGGAGTAGTTGCCCTTATGTTGCAAGCCAATCCATTTTTATCTGCGGAAAATGCAAGAGCAATACTACACGCCACTGCCCGCGAAGACAAAAGTACGGGTGATTTATCTGAAACAGGGAATACGCAGTGGGGATGGGGCAAAGTGAATGCATATGAGGCGGTGAGGTTGTCTGAAACAGCTTCTGTGCGCAATCCAAATGGTATCGAAGTAGAAGCATTGTGCTTATATCCTAATCCAGCTAATTCACATTTGTATATAAATAGTGCTAAGATTGAGAATGTTAGTGTGTATACCGTTGATGGCAAATGCGTATTAAAAGGTGTTGTGGGGCAAAATTCACCCTTAAACATCGCTACCTTAACGGATGGGGTTTACATGCTCCATTTTGATGATGCACGAAGAGCATCTTTACGATTTTTGGTTTTGCTGCATTAAATAAAGTGAACTTAAAAAAGGGATTGCTCATACGTGCAATCCCTTAATGATAAACTATAGTTTATCTTATTTTTCAGTCTTTATTTACGAAATTTAAATCCAAATGAGACGCTATAGCGGGTACTTGTTTTACTAGGTATTACAAAGAAGTTAAGAGGTATATTTAGCTTGCCAGATTTAAGTGAGTAACCTGCAGCAAGAACTACGTAGCTTTGTATTTCAACATTTCCTCTACTATCCATTCTTGTTTTACTTTCCAACTTGTCTAAGTTAGGATTGGAAGTTTGATCAATGTCTCCTGCATAAATCCATTTTTCGTTTACCAGGTAATACGTCGCCTCTCGACCAAGGTTAAGTGATGGTCCTACGGCAAATTCTAGTCCATTTTTATTGTTTCGAATACCGTTCATAACGGTAAAACTTGGGATAAATAGGCCTTGGTCTAGGCCACTAACCATCGGAAGGAATTCAAAAAGAGCCTGCCATTTACCTTCGTTCAAGTATTGTTTTTCAAACTGGTAACCCATTTGAAAGAAGGCTGGAAGCCCGTCATATCCACCTTCGTTTCTAGGTGCTTTGATTATATCGCCGATCTCACCACTAAAGAAAGTGTAACGTTGATGCCTATCATAATAATCGAATATAATTATTCAATTTATGTAAAAGCTTTTATTTTATCTTTTTTATTAATGTTGAAGTATGGAATTGACTGTTTTAATTCTATTTAAATTTTTCAGATATTAAAATATTAAATTTTAATAATATTGAAGCTTAAATAATTATAGATTTGTAAAAAATAATAAAAATAATGAGTCAGCGATTTTTGATTGAGCAATGCTCTGAAAGGGTAGGGAATAAGAATTTAGCCGCGGTGCTCTCAGATCTATTGGGGATAAATGCAGATGCAGCCTATAGACGCATGCGATGTCGTACAGAGTTGAGTTTTAGTGAAATTCAAAAAATATGTATTCATTTTAACATCTCCTTTGATTCAATAATCAACTACCGTGGTAGATTGGTTCCTTTTCAGTTTAATGGGATGTTTCAAGATAAATTCAGCATTATTGGTTATTTAAGTAATATCGAGCAGGAGTTGAAAATGTTGGCAGGCTTAGGAGATAAAGGGGGACGAATGACCATGACCGCAATGGATTTGCCTTACTTCAGGCAATTTGGCTTCAAGAGCTTGAGTCGGTTTAAGTTGTTTTTTTGGCAACGAAGTGTCTTGAATCTAGAGGAGTTTTCTACTAAAAAATTTGATGCCAATGAAAGCTTGGGTGAGTATGAGGAGATAACGGACCGTATATATAAAAGCTATCATGGTGTTTCTAGTGTAGAGATATGGGCTCCAGAGACGCTTGACAGCACCATTAAGCAAATACAATATTATTTAGAATCAGGCCTCTTTGTAGACAAAACCAGTGCATTTCAAATTTGTGACGATATAGAAGCGCTGCTTACTAAGTTGGAAGGTGAAGCGCAATCTGGACGAAAAAGGATGCTTACCGATCAAGATATTGTTTCTAGTACTTTTGAAATGTATCAAAGTGATATATTCCTTAGTAATAATTGTATTCAGGCGGTTAAAGATGGAAGAACGTATACGTATGTTAGTTTTAATTCATTTAATTCACTTATGTCGTTTAGTCCCCATTTTTCTGAAGAGTGTAATCGATGGATAGAGCAAATTCGCTCAAAATCGATACTTTTAAGTGAGGTTTCTGAAAAATTACGGTATCAGTTTTTTAAAAGTTTGCGTACAAAATTGGATAGCTTAAGAGAAACAATATAAAATACTAAGGGATAGCGATTTTGAGGAAGAGTGCTAAATTGAATGAAAAAAGGGTAGTCTTTTTTTTAAACGGGATAGCATTCCGATTCTACGCTTAGCAAACTATCTTTGTCACATGCTTAATATTTCATTGATACAGGTGCAATACCTTATAGCTCTAGACGAGCATCGCAATTTTATAAAGGCAGCTGATGCGAGCTTCGTTACGCAACCTACGCTAAGCATGCAGATGAAAAAGTTAGAAGAGGAACTGGGCGTGATTATTTTTGATAGAAGTAGACAGCCAATCGAACCTACTGCTATAGGAGCTAAAATTATAAAACAAGCGAGAATTATTTTTAGTGAGACTGCTCAAATAGAAACTATCCTAAAAGACTTTACAGGTGATGTAAGTGGATCGCTTAAGATTGGAGTTTTACCCACCATCGCAAATGCGCTAGTTCCAAGATTAATTAGTAAAGTGACACAAAAATATCCTGATTTAAAATTGACGATAAAAGAAGGGTTGACGCATGAAATTATTGAAGATTTGGAGTACAATCGATTAGATGTAGGAATAGTAAGCACGCCGCTGCACAATAGTAGTTTAATTGAAAGACAGCTATACATCGAAAAGTTTAGAATTTATGTAAATCCAAATCATCCCAGTTACAGCAAGAGAAGTTGGGAGACAGAAGATTTGCTTGCCGATAAGCTCTGGTTGCTGAGTGAAGGGAATTGTTTTCGTACACAAGCACTAAATCTATGTACAATCCCCGACGAAAAACTAAATCATTTGGCCCTAAACTACGAAAGTGGAAGTATTCAAACGCTTAAGAAAATTGTGGACTTGGAAGGAGGCGCCACGTTAATGCCAGAATGGGAAGCAAGTGATTTAGATGATGACTCAATAGATCACTTACGCGCCTTTAAATCGGATAGCGCGGGCAGAGCCGTAGGACTAATCTATACGAAGTTTTATGCTAAAGATAGCGTTATTAATAAGCTAGAAGAAATGATAACAAGCGCCTTGCCTAATTTTGTTGCTGAAAATAACGACCTAGAAATAATAGACTTTGTCTAACTTTTCGTTGTTTTTACTCTCCAACGTTGAACAAAGAATAAATTTAGAATAACAAGTTCAAAACCATAGAACATATCCTCAATGGGGATTGTGCCTATTCTAATTCCTAAGTTTTCCGAATTGTTATACCAGACGATGGCTTCTTCTAATCCTGTTCCTGTAAGCACGCCGTTTACCGCAAAAAATGGGATAAGTAATATGCCATAGGTTGTGAATAGTTTGGGTAGCCAATCTACTTTTAGGAGGTGTTTGAAAACCAATAGGACGATACCGAGACTGATAAACGTACTTGAGGTATATAGTTTTGGGATTGAGTATAATCCGACAGCCAACAAGCTTAATGCGAATAAATGTAAGAAAACAGATTCAAATCGTGGTGACCACTTTACCTTGAAGTAATAGTCTACGCACGCATAGGTAAACATACAAGCGAAAGGCACGCAGAAAAAGAAGAGTACCTCTTCAATAGGTAGGTTGAAAAACGATATCCCAGTGAGATACTTAGGGTTAAAACCCCACACTCCTAAATGTGTAAATAGGATATCCCAGGTAATAAATAACGTAGCCACAACGAGATTGGCTTGAAGTAATGTTTTAAACTGCTTGTAAAATTGAAGTTTGGCATCAAACGACAAAGCTAGCGGAAAGAAAATAGTGAATAGGTCGATAGCTAAGTAAGTATACTTCATAATCCGTTGTTATTTTTTGTTTTCTTTGAAATACTTGGTAGGCACAAGTAGCATCCCAAAACATTCACCATGGTACTTGCCGAGGTGTTTGTGGTGCACTTTATGGGCTCTTCGTATTGCCTTAAAATAGGTCGACTTACTATTTCTGAACAGTTTGAAACGTTGATGGATGAATATATCGTGCACTGTAAAATAGGCAAACCCATATAAGGTGATGCCAAGGCCAATCCAAAAATAGGCGTTAAATCCAGCCATAGATCCCAATATCAGACCGAAAGATCCTGGTAAGGCAAAGAATAAGAAGAAGTAATCGTTGTGTTCAAAAAATCCTTTAGATTGTTTATTGTGGTGGTCTTCGTGCAAGTACCAGAGAATACCATGCATGATATACTTATGTGTTAACCATGCTACGCCTTCCATGGCTAGAAAAGCGCCGATTGTTATGAAGCTATGGAGTATGATTGGATTCATGATATTTCTATAAACTGAATAAATAAATGCTTGGTAAACAATTTTTTAAAGGTGATAGTTTTAGAGTAGGTTCATTTTATATTGCACTATACTTTTCGTCATGAGTCCAAATTTGGCGCTATTGCTAATTCTAACTCGTTGGGTCAGCATGCTGTTTGCTGGTACTTTTCGTATTTTTTTGAATAGTGAATAGTAATAGACATAGGCAAGATGAACTCCGGCTTTAGAGGACGGAGGGAGCTTTCGAATACCTACAAGTGCATCCACAAATTCTTGCTCTATTTCTTGCTCAATTTCTTTTTTGGCCTCTGTAGAAAAATTTGTGATGTCTAAATTTGGAAAATAAGTTCGACCTAATTCTTGGTAATCTGCCTTTAAATCTCGCAAAAAATTAATCTTTTGAAAAGCGGATCCGAGTTTCATAGCAAAAGGCTTCAATTCGTCATACAGCTTTTGCTCGCCATTGGTGAAGACTTTAAGACACATGAGTCCAACAACTTCTGCAGAACCGAGTATATATTGGTCATAAGTATCAGGGGTGTATTCTACTTTTTCTAAATCCATTTCCATGCTTTTTAAGAATGTCTCGATTAAGTCATGATCAATGTTGAATTCACGCACAACATTTTGAAATGCATTAATAATTGGATTTAGCGAAATACCAAATTGTATACTTTCAAAGGTCTCCTCTTTAAATTGTTGAAGTAATTTTTTCTTGTCATAACCTTCGAAACTATCTACTATTTCGTCTGCAAATCTTACAAATCCATAAATAGCATAAATAGGGTTGCGTATACTATTATTTAAAAAGAAAATACCCAGCGAGAAGCTCGTACTGTATGTTCGGGTAGTTAGCTTGCTGCAATTTACAGATACGGTATCAAATAATGATTTCATTTTGAAGAATCTATGTGCGATGATATAATAATTGAAGCGATTTTACCAGAAATAAGTGAAGGAGGCACTCCTGGGCCCGGTACGGTTAACTGTCCAGTATAAAATAAGTTCTTTACTTTTTTATTTCTCATTTTAGGCTTCAAAATAGCGGTTTGCATCAAGGTATTGGCTAATCCGTATGCATTTCCTTTATAAGAATTATAGTCTGAGATGAAATCTTTTACGCAATAACCTTGCTTATAATCTATGTGAGATAAAATCTCAACGTTGAATTGTTCTTCCATTCTAGCTATCATAATCTGAAAATACTTTTCTCTTATCTCTTCAGTATCTTCCAAGTCGGGTGCTACAGGCATAAGTAAGAATAGATTTTCATGCCCTACAGGCGCGACATTTTCGTCGGTCTTAGAAGGGCAGCAAACATAAAAAAGTGGCTTATTGGGCCACATAGGGTCTTTGTAAATTTCTATGGCATGCTGCGTTATATCCTCGTCAAAGAATAGCGTGTGGTGATTAATATTGTCTAATCTTTTATTCAAACCAATGTAGTATATAAGGCTAGATGGCGCAAATGTTTTTTTAGACCAATAGTCTTCGGTATAGTTTCTGTATTTGGGTTCCAGAAGCTTACTCTCCACATGATGATAGTCTGCAGACGCGAGCACAACATCAACGTTTATCGATTCTCCGTTTACTATAAGGGAAGATGCTTTATTTCCAGTAATATTTATTTTTTCGACATTGGCGTTGGTATTAAAAGTAGCGCCACATTCTTCGGCTACTTTTTGCATTGCTCCAGTAACAGAAGCAAAGCCATTTTCAGGATACCAAGTACCCATTTTTAGGCCGGCATAGTTCATTAGACTGTATAGTGCGGGTGTATCTTGTGGCATCGCTCCTAAGAATAAGACAGGAAATTCCATTAGGGCTATCAATTTAGGATGAGAAAAGTAAGAGCGTACATGCTTACTAAATGAGCTAAAAACTTGAAGTCTAAATACCCCTCTTATTAATTCTGGCAAAAGTAATTCGGTAATAGAATCACCAGGCTGGTAGATTACATCTCCCATTCCCACATTATATTTATAGGTAGCTTCAGCCATAAATGTATCCAGTTTTAATGCGCTTCCGGGTTCTAAGGTTTCAAACAGAGCACGAAGTTCATCATAATTTTCGGGTACGCTCATTTTATCGTCTTTACCAAAAACGATGTCAAATGAGGGATTAAGTAGATGGAGCTTATATAAGTCACTTACTGAGTAGCCAAAGTCTGCGAAGAATTTTTCAAAAACATCGGGCATCCAGTACCAACTGGGTCCCATGTCAAATGTATACCCATTAGCAGTTTTAAATTGGCGAGCTCGTCCGCCTATCAGCGCGTTTTTTTCGTAAACAACCACGTCATGGCCTTCTTTAGCTAAGTATGCTGCAGCACTCAATCCAGAGAAGCCAGACCCAATAATGGCAATTTTTGACATATTTTTAATTAATCTTTTTAAAATCGAATTGTTTCAGAATACTTAACACCTATTAAGCCCGGAACAGAGTCCATAATCCAACAAATAAAACGAACTAAAGTTTATTTCCGTTCAGAATTAATATAAAATGTAGGTCATTTTTATAAACGTAGTTTTATATCTCTATTTAGGTCGTTAGAAACCGGAACATGCCAATTGATGGAAGGTGAGAAGGTGCATACCCCTTATTTATGGAAGCAATCCCAATTGTTCCAAATGCTTTTGGTATTGATGTTTATTAAAGTTGTCCCAGGTAGGAGGCGTTTCTCTTTTTTGGCCATACATGATATCTAAGCAGATGTTGTTGTCTTTGTATTTATGAAAAAGGATTTCTATAATTTTAAAGAAAAACAAATCTAGATTTTGGATTCCGTCTAATTCTTTTTGGAGTTCACTGGATTCATCTTCTGCATCAAAAATTTGTAAAATGGCTAAGATTTCGTTTTTTTCTTCAAGGGTAATGGAAGTAGCAAACCCGTGTTTTAGACTCTTGAAAACAAGGGAGTTCCAGTGAATACTGTCATGACCCCAAGCTATATTTGGCACATGTAGTGAGTGCTCACAAATAATGAGAATTGCAAAAAGAACATCACTTAAGTAAGACGCGGGAAACTCATCGAAACTTCGAAATTCAAAGCCGCTTTGGTACATTTTTTCTTGGTTAAAGTCAAGGCCCATTTCTGGGAGCAACGTATACTCCATGTCCGTTTCAATTCTGTCCCTCCACCAAATGTTGTCTTCTGTTTCAAATTTGAGCAGTTTGCGAAAATCTTCGGTGTGAAAGGTTAATATTTTCCCTTTGCTCATTGATTTATGGAAGGTTCCTACTCCGGTATATCGTGACATTGCATTACGCATAGATCCTAACGCAAAATTTTCGATCATACCTGCTTGTTGGCTCAAAACACCCATAATATCTGGGCTTCCTAAGGTTGATATAAAAAAAGGCTCAAACCATTGCAATACGTATATTGCATTGGCATGGGTCGCTTCAAACTTAGGATAGTCTACGATTCTGCTGTTTATGGTTAAGGTAGGAAGAGTGATATGAAAATGATAGGTGCCATTATTGAAAAGCACAAGATTTTCCAGGTTAGACATAAACATATTAATGCCCGAGTTGTAATCCGGATAGTGCAACTCTTCTTGAATTACGAGTGATTCGTTAAGCTTGTTAAGAAAGAGTTCTTTCGTGGTTTTCAGTTCATTGCAAGAATCTATGACCGTGCGGTTTTCAAAATATTTAGTAACAAACTCTATAGAATCTCCGTCAAAGGTAACAGAGCCTATAGGGTTGTTTTTTTGAACGACCATACTTCTGATATTGTAGGGTTGGCTTTGGAGAAATAGTTCTAAAATAGATTGACCCGCATACTCCGGATTTTCTTTTGGAGCATAATCTGTTCTGGCGTCTGTTTGAGAGTACAGTGTTTTATGTTGGTAGTTCTTATCTAACTTGTCTAGCGAATGACTATTGAGCATTCGGCTCACATCATATTTGGTTTCGTGATTAATTGCGGCATTTAAAATTCTAGCTAGGCTTCCTGGCTTGTAGCACTTTCTGTAATCAATGCTGTATCGCTCGCAACCCATTTTTTCTTGAATAAATTCGCCTGACACCTCAAGAAATTGTTCAAATTGCAAATATGTTTCATTCTCTAGCCCCATACCCCAAGACAATTTTTGTGTCAGATTTTCTTCCATTGTTTTACTTTTTGTTGGTTTTAAGTGTGGCTGTGAACTCAAGTTAGTTGAACAATGAATACTCAGGTAATCAAAAAATTATTTTTATTCTAGTCGTGGTAGTAAAATACATGAGACGAATAACGTTCATGATTCCACCAGTCTTTTCTTGCCTTTGCGAAGTAGTTATAGTTTATTTTTCCAGCTTGCGATTGAAGTGGGTAAACCACAATTCCATTTTCTCTGAAGGCTTTTTTCTTGTCTGTTTCTGGAACTATAGGGACAATATGGCCAGAGAGTCCTACTGTTTTTCGTTTCGCACATATGATACCAACACCTCCTTCTGTATTTATTTTATGCTGAATGGCATCTAAGTCATACATCCGTTTCCAACCAAAACTAGCTCCCCATTTTAAAAACCAATCATGTATAGCACTAGAATAAATATGATCAACGGTCTTCTCAAAAATTGGCTTTACTTCTTGTCCGTTAAGTACTTCTAC
>CAMDBP010000035.1 GCA_945889315.1 Chitinophaga pinensis | reverse complement strand
GATGTAAAGAGTACAGTTCCTTTATAGTCCTTTAAACTATTATTAAAAGCCGTAATGGATTCTAAGTCTAAGTGATTTAGAGGTTCATCAAGTAACAGCATATTGGGATTGGCAAGCATTAAGCGTGATATCATACATCTTACTTTTTCGCCCCCGCTCAACACATGACATTGTTTAAGCGCCTCGTCGCCACTAAATAACATTTTACCTAAGAAACCTCGTATGAATGTCTCATCTTTCTCATCCGAATACTGACGTAACCAATCTACTAAACTAAGTGACGACGTAAAATATTCATCGTTATGATTAGGCAAGTATGCTTTATTGATGGTTATCCCCCACTCTATCGAACCGCTATCTGGTTCTATCTCACCGTTTAAAACTTGATAAAATTTAGACGTAATGATGCTATGCTTAGCGTATAAAAACACTTTGTCTCCTTTGTTTACACTAAAGGAAATATTGTTAAAATAAGGTGCTAAAGACAGATTACTCACATTTAGAATTTGGTCTCCGGCGTCTCTTTCTTGCACAAAAATAATCGCTGGATACTTTCTACTGGAAGGTTTGATTTCGTCCAAGTTTAAGTTCTCCAACATCTTTTTACGCGAGGTTGCTTGTTTAGATTTTTTGACATTGGCACTAAATCTAGCAATAAATTCTTGAAGCTCTTTCTTGCGCTCTTCCGATTTTTTATTTTGGTTTTGTTGTTGTCTAAGCGCTAATTGTGAGCTTTCATACCAGAATGTATAGTTACCCCCAAATTGGTTGATTTTATTAAAATCAATATCCACTACTTGCGTACAAACAGAGTCTAAAAAATGCCTGTCGTGTGAAACAACTATTACTAAATTGGGGAAGTTTACGATGAAGTTTTCTAACCAAGACACAGTTTCAATGTCCAAATCGTTGGTAGGCTCATCCATTACTAAGATATCAGGATTACCAAAAAGAGCTTGAGCAATCAGTACACGTACCTTTTCATTGTTACTCAAATCTTTCATCAGCATTTGGTGCTTTTCTTGCACAATACCAAGACCACCTAACAACTCTCCTGCTTCACTTTCGGCCATCCAACCGTTCATTTCTGCAAATTTCTCTTCCAAATCTGCAGCTTTAATACCATCCTCTTCATTAAAGTCAGGCTTCATGTATAATTCATCTTTTTCTAGCATGATGGCATACATTTCTTTGTGCCCTTGTAAAACAGCATTCAGTACAGGAACATTATCAAACGCAAAGTGATCTTGACTAAGAACCGCCATACGTTTCCCTTTTTCAATCGAAACATGACCATTGGTACTTTCCATTTCGCCGGTAAGTACTTTTAAGAAAGTAGATTTACCAGCACCATTTGCCCCAATAATGCCGTAGCAGTTATTCGTGGTAAACTTCAAGTTTACCTCTTCAAATAGAATTCTTTTCCCGAATCGGATGGATAAATCGTTAACTGTAATCATGTATTGCTAAAAGGGTGCAATATTAGGTGTTTAAATTGGGAAAATGTGTATGTTTTAGGCAGAATGGAGTGAAGTTCGTGTTCCAAACCATCTTCTCCGTCATAATCGCTTCAGAATAAGGTATGAGCGATGGATAGCAGAGCTTTAATAGCCAAGAAAATTGTACACCAACACGCAAAACCATCGGTGTTTTTTTTAACGTCTAGAAAAAAAAAGAACAAAAAGAAAATATAATGACTATGTTTGTCTTAATACAAAGGAAACAAAAATGGCTTTTATTTACATTTCTATTCGCTTTTGCCATGGCAGTATCCTGTAATTTCAACTTATTTTTTAATTAAACACAATGAACATTTTCGTAGCAAGTTTGCCTTTTAGTGCAGACGACCAAGACCTTAGAGAGATTTTTGAACCATTTGGTGAAGTAACTTCTGCTAAAGTAATTTTTGACCGTGACAGAAACAGATCCAAAGGATTTGGCTTTGTAGAGATGGCTGATAAAGCAGCTGCTCAAAACGCTATCAGTGAGCTTAACGATTCTACTTATGAGGGAAGACCTTTAGTAGTAAAAGAAGCAGAAGATAGACCACAACGTACCGAAAGAAGATACTAAGAATATAATTTTTAAGAAATTCTTTAATCCTAAAACCCATCCCGCATTTGTGGTGATGGGTTTTTTTATGAGAATCGTCACACCTGTTACAGCTTAAGTTATTCACTAAATATCGTTGACGGCATTCAATTTTTAAGGATAATGCTAACCTTGTAACATGCTAGCATATTCTGATACAAAAATACAAGAGGTCGTACTTCATTTTGTAGGCAATTCTTTTCACGAGGAAGGATTAACCTTGGGTAACACCAAGCTTGAATTTACGCCAGAGGTAGAAGAGCACTTGCTAACTTATTTTTTCTCTTCCTTCAAAGAAAATGAGTTTTATAGGTTTCACCATGAGTCGCACCTTAACTTGAATGAACTATTTTCATACGCAGAAGCTATTTTTGAAAATCCAGCAGACTTAGTAGCACACTCCAAAAGTATCGCAAAGCATTTATACGAAAACAGCAATCATCCCAAAATAAAGGGAGGTGAATTATATGTTGTACACATACAAAATTGCCTACTGGAAGGCGAACCAACAGAGGCTATTGGTATTTTTAAATCTGAGAATAAAGACACTTTTTTAGATATAAGTGAGGAAGACGGTGCTTTTAATATTACAAGTGCTGAAGGAATCCATATTAAAAATTTAGATAAGGGTTGTATAATATTTAACACCGAGAAGGAAGACGGCTATGTACTGAATGTAATAGATAACACGAATAAAGGAAATGATGCCAAATTTTGGTTTGACCATTTTTTACATGTAAAACAACGTGAAGATACCTATTACCAAACTTCCAGTGTGATGCAAATTGCCAAAGAATTTATCACAAAGAAACTTCCCAAAGAATTTGCAGCAGATAAAGCAGACCAGGCAGAAATGTTGAATAAATCCGCTTCTTATTTCAAAGAACAAGACCACTTTGACCTATCAGAATTTGCTAATGTAGTGATTCAGCAGCCCGATATTATGGATAGTTTTCATGATTTCACTACGTCATATCAAAAAGAACGCGCTATTAGCATTCCTGAAAATTTTGCACTCAACGAAACTGCCATTACTAAGAAAAAAGGTGTGTTTAAAAGTGTTATTAAATTGGACAAAAACTTTTCCGTTTATGTGCACGGCGACCGAAACAAAATAGAACGTGGCGAAGACGAAAGCGGTCGTAAATTCTATACCCTTTGGTACGACGAAGAAAAGTAAACTACTACCTAACTAGCTACAAAAATGGATGATTTAACTCTCATTGTTACCTTAATAATTGGCGTTACAGGATATGTTTCGTATCTAGGTTTCGAAAAAAAAACATTTTTTTATGACCACGCCTTTAATGTAAATAAAATACTGCGCGGAAAAGACTACAAACGTCTTTTTACCTCTGGATTGCTACATGCCGATTGGATGCACTTCGGTTTTAATATGCTCACCCTTTACTTTTTTGGACCTATCTTGGAACAAAAAGTAGGACCACTATGGTTTCTGGGTATTTATACTGTGAGTCTTTTAGGAGGCAACCTACTATCGCTGTACCTCAATAAAGCCAATGGTTATTACACTGCAGTTGGAGCGTCTGGTGCGGTTACAGGAATCATATTTGCGTGCATAGCAATGTTCCCCGATATGAACTTGTACCTCATGTTATTGCCCATACCTATACCTAGCTGGGCATTTGGATTACTGTATGTTTCGTACAGTGTGTATGGTATAAAAAGCAAAAGAGATAACATCGGCCACGAAGCACATTTAGGTGGTGGTATAGCAGGTTTACTGATAGCGCTTATCCATTCACCGCTTATGTTGTCTGAAAATTATTTGCCCATCCTATTTATACTGGTGCCAAGCACACTATTCTTGCTTTTAGTCACGCGCAAACCTAGACTTTGAGCAGTATGCCTAAAAATGAAATCGCTTCATGGCCTTAACGTGTAGCGATAGTAAGCAATAAATCTATTTGCATACCAACTAAGTCAACCTACACGAGATAGACCTCAAGCAATACAGAGTTGCTTGGACTACTTAGTGTGGCATTTTTTCTTTTAAGAATGCCCCAGTTACAGACGCTTCACATTTTACCATGTCTTCTGGAGTACCAGCGAACATTAGCTCACCGCCTCTATCTCCACCTTCTGGCCCTAAATCAATTATCCAATCTGCGCATTTTACAACGTCCAGATTATGCTCGATTACTACAATGCTATGTCCTTTATCTATTAAGGCATTAAATGATTTAAGTAGCTTTTTAATATCGTGAAAATGAAGTCCTGTTGTAGGTTCATCAAATATAAAAAGCACTTTTTCTTTACTTTGGGATTTAGCTAAAAAGGTGGCTAATTTGATACGTTGCGCCTCGCCTCCACTAAGGCTGTTGCTACTCTGACCTAACTTGATATAGCCTAATCCAACTTCTTGAAGTGGAAGTAACTTATTGATAATTGATTTTTGGCCGTCAAAGAATTTGATTGCTTCATCTACGGTTAGTTCAAGCACATCAAAAATACTTTTCTGTTTAAACTCAACTTCCAATACCTCTTCTTTAAATTTTTTGCCATTGCACTCTTCGCATTTTAAATGTAAATCTGCCATGAATTGCATTTCTACGATTTCTTCTCCTTCTCCTTGGCAATTTTCACATCGTCCGCCTTCTACATTAAATGAAAAATGCTTAGTCTTAAACCCACGTTGTTTAGACATAGGCATCGTACTAAATAACTCTCTGATAGGGTCATATGCCTTTACATAGGTTACAGGATTACTACGACTGGATTTTCCAATTGGGTTTTGATCTACCAGTTCTACCGCCGTAAAAGAGATAAAATCTCCTTTTATCTCTTTCACTTCCCCTATACGCTGTGTGCTATACTGTTGTGTTTCGCGAAGCACGGCGGGAAATAATATTCCTTTGATTAAGGATGTTTTGCCGCTACCACTTACCCCCGTAACCACGGTTAGGGTATTGAGTGGAATATCGACGTCTATACCTTTCAAGTTATTTTGTCTTGCACCAATAAGGCTAATCTTGTTATTCCATTTACGTCGCACTAAGGGAATCTCAATACGAATAGAATCATCTAAATACTTTGCGGTGAGTGTGCTTTTACCCGCTAAATCTTTGTAATGTCCTTCGAAAACAACCTCGCCACCAAGTTGACCTGCTTCAGGACCCATATCTATCAAATAATCCGCAGTGCGCATCATATCTTCGTCATGCTCAACCACAACAACAGTGTTTCCTTTTTCTTTTAAGTTGAGAAGCACAGAAATAAGTCGTTCCGTATCCTTCGAATGAAGTCCAATACTAGGTTCGTCTAAAATGTAAGTACTACCAACCAAACTACTTCCTAGTGAAGTAGCTAAATTAATGCGTTGACTTTCTCCACCGCTTAGCGAGTTACTTAATCTATTTAATCCGAGGTAACTAAGCCCTACGCGCAATAAATAATCCAATCTATTGTTTATTTCGAGTAAAACAGGCTTAGCAATTTCTGTCTCCTGTTTTCCGAGCTCCAGCTTAGTGAAAAAAGCACTTGCTTGCTCTATATTCAGCAGTAAAATCTCATTTAAAGAGGAAAGCTTCTGATCTTTCATAAATGTAGGATTGGTACCCTGATTTGTTATTTTTACATAACTACCATCTTTTCTAATTCGCGTACCTAAGCAACTTGGGCATATCGTTTTACCGCGATATTTGCTCAACATTACACGGTATTGAATTTTATAGGAGTTCTCTTGTAAGTACTGAAAAAAATCATGTAAGCCACGTACTTTAGTATTTCCTTGCCATAGCAGATTTACGTCCTTTTCTGAAAGTTCTGAAATCGCTCTATGTATAGGGAAGTTATAGTTCGCGCTTGCGTGTATAAACTCATTTTTCCATTCGCTTATTGTTTCACCTTTCCAGCAAGCTATTGCATTTTCATATACAGAAAGTGATCTGTTGGGAATAACCAACTCAGGATCTATACCTATAATACTTCCAAAACCCTCGCACTCAGCGCAGGCTCCGTAAGGATTATTAAAACTCAGTAAATTTACAGAAGGCTCTTCGAATGACATGCCATCCAATTCAAACTTATTATTGAACGTTTCTTGATGATTATCCGTAATTATAGTGCATTCACCATTTCCCTCCCAAAAAGCCGTTTCGATAGAATCTGAAAGTCTACTCTTATACTCGTCATCGGGCTCGATTGCTTTTAGTCTATCTACTAAAATGGAGTAATCTTTTAGTTTTTTCTGAGCTAAAGCATCTTCAATTTTGAGCATTTCACCGTTAGCCCAAATTCTATTATACCCTTTCTGTTGCGCCGTTTGTAAGTACTCTTTTGCATTATCCTTGCTTGGCTTGTAACAGATGTAAATACTGGTATCTAACTCAAGTGCGAGTACATAATTAATGACATCACTTGTACTATGTTTTTTGACTTCGTTACCACTTATAGGTGATAATGTTTTGCCTACTCTCGCCCAAAGCAGCTTCAGATAATCGTATAACTCTGTGCTTGTCGCTACCGTACTTCTGGGGTTTCGAGTATTCACCTTTTGCTCAATGGCGATACAAGGTGTTAGTCCTTTGATGTTATCTACCATGGGTTTTTCCAGTCTCCCTAAAAACTGACGCGCGTAGGAACTAAGGCTCTCTACATAACGTCTTTGTCCCTCGGCGTACAGTGTATTAAATACCAAAGATGACTTACCACTTCCAGACAATCCCGTTACTACGGTGAGTTGATTCCGAGGTATGCTCACATTTACATTTTTAAGGTTATGTAAATGAGCGTTTTGTATGTCTATGTATTTCTGTTTTGTCATTATAATGTCCGTTTGCTAGCAAAAGGGACGCAAATTTGACTCAAATAGTGAATATATGTAACAATAATTTGGGAGTTTATTAATTTTATTCTATTTTAGTCCGAACATTAAAATTAAGAAGCATATAAGATATACCTATACTAGTTAAGAACAAACACAGTTTTCATTTTTTCAACTAAGTAATAATTAGGTAGTATGCAATCTTTAAAAATCACTGATCAAAATCTGGTAAAGCAGTATGTACAAGGCAACGAGGCTTGTCTTGAAATGTTAATCAATCGCCATAAAAACAGAATCTTTACAACGATCATTTTGATCGTGAAGGATAGTTATATCGCTGAGGACTTGTTTCAAGAAACGTTTATAAAAATCATTAACAACCTAAAAAAAGGAAAGTATAATGAAGAAGGTAAATTTTTACCTTGGGCCATGCGTATAGCACATAATATGGCAATCGATTATTTCCGTAAAATGAAACGAATGCCGACCATCACAGATAGTTCTGGTGATGATATTTTTCGTACCATAAAAATAGCCGTAGAAAACCGAGAAGAGCAAATTATACGCACCGAAAAAGAGGATATGGTGCGCTTAGCCATTAATAGGCTTCCTGAGGAGCAACGTCAAGTGCTTATTCTACGTCATTATGGCAATTTAAGCTTTAAAGAAATTGCTGCAATGACCGATGTAAGCATCAACACAGCGCTTGGCCGTATGCGATATGCACTTACTAACATGCGTAAAATAATGGAGCATACATCCATTCAAACAACCTAAATAATTTTGTACCTATTTTAGAAGCACTTAATAATCCTTAAGTGCTTTTTTTATGCTGTAACTTCTGTTAAATAAGCTTCTAATTGAAGAGCAATACGATCCCAACTAAATCTGCTTTTTGCAATTTCTAATCCCTGCTCACCTACTTTAGCTCGCGCGGCGGCATCAGCCAGCAAGGTATTCACTTGGGCTATAAATACGTCCCTATCTTTGGCCATAATTACCCCTTGTCCACTTTGTATTTGTAATCCTTCAAATCCAATATGGGTACATACTGTAGGTACTCCCATGGCCATTGCTTCCAATACTTTATTTTGAGTACCCGCACCAAAACGTAACGGTGCTATCACAACACTCGCCTGGGCATACAAATCTTTAAGATCAGGAATAAAACCGGTGACCTCTATCCTATCGTTAGCCAATCGTTTGACGGCATCTACAGGTCGCTGGCCTGCGATGATAAACTTGGTGTTCGGATTTGCTATTGAAATAGCGGGCCACATCTCTTTTACAAAATACTGAACAGCATCCACATTTGGAGCGTAGTTCATATTGCCTGTAAATAAAAGTACTTTGTTATGAGTATAATCGTGACCTTCACCCACATCAAACGCTTCCAAGTCTACTCCATTCAGCAGAATTTCAACATTACTTGTTTTGTGCAGCTTTTCCAAATACAATTGATCTTCTACAGAACACACTAATGTCTTGTCAAATTTTGTAATCACTTGCTCCGCTTTTGCTAATCTTCCTATCTCTATGAAATCAATTAAACGATTCATAAACGGTCGCTCAGTCTCGCTTCGTCTTTTGAAATACAGTGAAAAAGCATCTGGAAGATCCAATATTTTAGGGATGGTAAGTGCTTTCGTATATTGACTCATGCGCAAATGCTGGGTATGCACAACGTCTATGTTATAACGCTCTACAGCAAAATGCACCATTCGTTTCATTTTAGCACTTTTAAAATAGGCTAATTGTAACGGGGTTTTTGTAAATAAAGCAGGTATTCCATTCAATACCGAACGCCATTTTGGTAAATAGACCAACTCAATCTCCTTAAAAAAAGGCTGAATTTCTTTTAAATAATTAAGCTCAGCTCTCTCTTCGTAAAAAGTAACCAGAAATAAATTATGTTTTTGAGCCAACCTTCTCGTTAGATTGTAAATCTTCAGCTTATCGCCTCTGAACGGCGGGTACGGGAATCTATTCGCTACAAATAAGATATTCAACAGTGCAAAGAAAAAGAATTACTTAAAACTTAACGCTATCGGTTTAGAATAATAGGAAAGTATCCTTATTTTCGAAGCCTATGTCTAAAAATTGCCTTATTGCCATTAGCTTATTATGTCTAAGCAGTTTAATGAGTTACGCCCAAGACACCATTGTCGTTAAAACCTTAAACTATAGCTCAACCACGCGAGATACTACCATTGCATTTCCGGAGGGAACCGACTCGTATGAAAAAATACTGATGTTATACTCGATGCGTTGTAAAAACGCATTGGTATCGGATGGATCTAACCGAAATAAAGGCTGCGGAGAGTGGGATTACAGTTGTAATACGTATATAGAAGACCCCTCACGCGCCGACTCCTTATTAGCCAGTACCACAAACTACAGTATCGCTGGTTTTACGGGTAATTCTTTCAATTACAGCACAAAAGCAATGAATGATTACTACCGTAACACGTTACAAAAAGTAAAGGTAAATTCTTCTACCTCATCCACCACCAGCTCCATTGGAAGTGGAACTCTTGCGTTGCCTTTCGGGATACCTAGTTCTGCAAATCCAACATCTGGTTTTGCAGGAAAGTCACATATAATCTATACCGCATCTGAACTTTTAGCAGCAGGAGTAACAGCTGGTAATATACATGCCTTAAGTCTTAAAGCGCTTAATAACAGTAACATCCGTAATTTACACCTCCGTATTTCAGGTACACCAAAAGCAGTTTTAACACCCGAAGATTTGGATCTGACTGGATTTAAAAGTGTATTTTATGACAATGTAGATTTCGTAACAGGTGCTAATCAACTCCATTTTCATACACCTTATCTTTGGGATGGAACATCTAATTTATTGCTAGAAATAAGCCTCAATGGGGCTGTAAATGAAACACTTAATCTAGAAGCTGAGCAAGTAAATAATACCAAACTTATGTATGCTTACGCAGGCAATTCTTTGTATTTTGATGGCTTAGGTACTTATGTAGAAGCAGACGCATTTGAAGGAATATTGGGCACTGCCGACCGTACTATTGATGCATGGATTCGAACGAGTCAAGTCAATGGGGAAATATGTAGTTGGGGTAAAGATGCCGCTGGACAAAAATGGGTTTTTAGAGTGAACGATGATGGCACGTTGCGTACCGAAGTGAATGGTGGCGGTGTAAATGGTTCAACCAAAATTAATGACAATCAATGGCATCACGTAGCTTGTGTTTTTTCGGGCAATAGCGTAGCTGGGATAAAGCATTACGTAGATGGTAAATTGGAAACCAATGGAACTGTAACTGCAAGCTCAATTAATACGGCAAAAGGATTAAACGTTAGGATAAGTCGCGGGGTAAACAACCGCTATTTTAAAGGGGATATAGACGAAATTAGAATTTGGAGTGCTGCGCTTACCAATGCTGAAATAATCGTTATTAAAAATCAAAAAAGCAGTTCAACAGATTCACGTATCAAACTCTATTATACGTTCGATGTCAACAACAATACTGCGGTAGTGTGTAATGCAACAATTCCTCAAAACGGGAAAATAAATGGCAACGGGACATATCGCTCTTTTAGAGGCATTTCGATTTTTAAAGGATTTTCATTATCAAATACTAGACCTAATATCCAATTAATACAAGGTGTTTTTGATATTACCACTGCACCGCAAATAACCTATGACTCTATGCCTCAATTGGCTTATAACATTATCAAATATGATATCAAGAGTAACGCAAAAACGACCACAGACGATACTAAAATAGAAATCGAGAATACCTTCAAATGGAATGCTAACAACAAAGAGTATTGGTATACCGAAGAAAATGGTTTGTATGACTCCACCGCTTTAACACCAGATGGAAGCATTACCATTTCGCAAATCCCCTACATACGAAGATGGCCTTCACGATTAGAGATTATGTCCTTTGTTACCCCTTATGGCATTGGATTAGACTTAGGACCAAAAGGCAAAACGTGGACATTTGACGTTACAGACTTTACCCCTATTTTAAATGGAAACAAAAGACTTTTCTTAAGTCGAGGTGGTGAAAATCAAGAGCAGATGGATATCCAATTTTTATTTATTAAAGGAACACCAGCACGCGAGGTTTTAGACATCAGCCAATTATGGCCTGCGCAGCAATTCTCAGCTAATTACAGCCAAATTTTAGCAAACGACGTGTATTATCCGCCGCTGAATTACCAAACATTAGATTCTGCCAAAGGATTTAAAATTCGATCTGCTATAACAGGGCACGGCCAAGAAGGTGAATTCATACCACGTAACCATTTTATACAGGTAAATAATGAGACCTACAGCCGCCAAGTATGGAAAATGTGCGGAGAAAATCCAGTTTATCCTCAAGGCGGAACATGGATTTACGATAGAGCAGGTTGGTGCCCAGGCATGGCAACAGACGTTGCGGAATATGACCTTACAGGTAAAATAAATGGAGGTGATATCGTAACCTTAGATTACGGATTAGACGCTGGATCTGGTGACTCTCGGTATATTGTAAATAACCAGTTAGTGAGTTACGGCGAGTACAAGTTTGGTTATGATTTAGGCATCGAAGACATTTTAGAACCATCTAAGAAAATTGAATATGCGCGCAATAATCCAACGTGTTTAAGTCCAAAAATTACGGTTAAAAACAACGGTAGAAATACGGTAAACAGCATCACTGTTGACTATTGGGTAAACGATAAAGCCAATAAGAAAACCTACACATGGAATTGTTACCTAACCACTGGAAAAGTAGAAACTATCTATTTACCACAAGACAATTCCATCTACAGTACTGCCGTTCAAGGAAATAGCATATTTTACGCAGAAATTACCGCCATTGATGGAAATTCATCTGCAGATGAGTACGTTAACAATAACTTATTCGAGAGCAAATTTGAGTTTCCAGAAGTATATCCTCAGCATTTATACCTTTTTTACAGAACCAACAATGCTGCTTCTGAAACCAAGATAAAAGTTGTAGACGAATGGAATAAAATCGTTTTTGAAAAAAACAACTTAACCAATAGCACCTTGTATCGAGACACTTTATTACTGGGCTTGGGTTGCTACAAACTTACCGTAGAAGATACCGACGGGGATGGACTGAGCTTCTTTGCAAATAACGATGGATCTGGATTTTTTAGACTTTGGGAAGTAGGTGGTTCCTCACTCAAAACCCTAAATCCTGACTTCGGAAACAAAACCGAACTTCAATTTACCGTAGTGCACAAAGTAGACGTTCCAAAACGCATCATAGATTTAGGTTACAAGGTATTTCCTAACCCTACAAAAGGACATTTTACCGTGTCTGGCGGAGATATGGCTGGCGCAAAACACACACTTTACAATGCATTTGGGCAAACCATAGACGCACCTTATACCCAAGATGAAGCCAAGATAAGCTATGACTTAGACGCCTATTCTTCAGGCGTTTATTTCATCAACATCCAAAAAAATGGCTTTACATGGACCAACAAGATTATTGTAGAATAAGGTAATGCTCAAAATGACCCACAAGAAAGTAAAACGCTACTATAAATAGCAGCTATAAATAGTACCTTTGCAGCCAATTAAAATGAGCGATTTTAAACTAAACACCATCGAAGAAGCCATAGAAGAAATCAGAAATGGTAAAATGATCATCGTTGTAGACGACGAAGACCGTGAGAATGAAGGCGACTTCCTTACCGCGGCTCGAAATGTAACTACAGAGATGGTTAATTTTATGGCGACAGAAGGACGTGGACTTGTATGCGTACCTCTTACCGAAGAACGTTGTGATGAGTTAAATTTAGACCTAATGGTAGGTAAAAATACCGCTCAGTTTGAGACTCCATTTACGATTTCAGTAGATTTAATTGGTCACGGTACCAGCACCGGTATTTCTGCGTACGATAGAGCAATGACCATCCAGGCCCTTGTTAATCCTAAAACAGACCCAAGTGAACTGGGTAAACCTGGTCATATCTTCCCTCTTAGAGCCCGAACCAACGGCGTTTTGCGTAGAGCGGGACATACCGAAGCGGCAATAGACTTCGCACGTTTAGCAGGCTTTGAACCCGCCGGTTGTATTGTCGAAATAATGAATGAGGACGGCACTATGGCGCGCCTACCAGATTTAATGAAAGTAGCAGCTAAGCACAACATGAAGATTGTGTCTATCGCTGATTTAATCAAATATAGACTAAAGCACGAAAGCTTAATTCAACGACAAATTGATGTTCACATGCCGACCCAATATGGCGATTTTGAACTATACGCCTACAAGCAAACGAGCAATAATATGGATCACCTTGCCTTAGTGAAAGGAACGTGGGAAAAAGATGAGCCTGTATTGGTACGTGTTCATTCCAGTTGCTTAACTGGCGATATTTTTGGTAGTTGCCGATGCGATTGTGGAGAGCAATTACAAAAAGCCATGCAAGCCATCGAAGAGGAAGGCAAAGGGGTAATCGTGTATATGAATCAAGAAGGTCGTGGAATTGGCTTACTCAACAAACTAAAAGCCTACAAATTACAAGAAAACGGTATGGATACCGTAGAAGCAAATATTGAACTAGGCTTTCAAATGGACGAGCGTGATTACGGTGTAGGAGCTCAGATTTTAAGAGACTTAGGTGTACATAAAATGCGCTTAATGAGTAACAATCCTGTAAAACGTAAAGGACTTATTGGTTATGGTTTAGAAGTCGTAGATAATGTATCGCTGCAAGTAGAAGCAAATCCGCACAACAAAGCATACTTAGCTACCAAGAAAGAAAAAATGGGGCACGACTTGTAAGCTTAGTTTATCATCCCGCACCCCTATTCCTATGGTATAGCTGCTATTAGCAGCCTTTACTTAGTTTTCGAAAACAAACTCCTTGCCCTTAAGGCCCAACTTTATCTCGCTATTGGTGGCAATTATACCCGCGAGAATATCCTTGCTCAGTTTATTCAACACTTCACGCTGCATCGCTCTTTTGAGTGGCCTAGCTCCAAATTGCGGATCATAGCCAATCTCTCCAAGCCAATCAAGGGCTTCGTCGGTTGCGGTAATTTTGATGTTTTGGGCAAATAACATTTTCTGTAAGCTTCTAAATTGGATGTCTACAATACCTCTTATATTATCTCGGGTTAAGGGTTTAAACATAATAATCTCATCTATTCTGTTTAAGAACTCAGGTCTAATCGTTTTCTTGAGTAGTTCAAATACTTCCACCTTGGTTTTAGCCTCAACTTCGTCTGCGTTGGTATCCGTTATCTCCAAAAATCGATCTTGAATCAAATGACTACCAATATTGCTCGTCATGATAACAATGGTATTTTTAAAATTAGCCACTCTCCCCTTATTGTCTGTTAGTCTACCGTCGTCCAGTACTTGCAATAAAATATTAAACACATCGGGATGCGCTTTTTCGATTTCATCCAGTAGAATAACTGAATACGGTTTTCGTCTAACGGCTTCGGTCAACTGTCCTCCTTCGTCATACCCAACGTATCCTGGAGGCGCTCCTATCAGTCTGCTTACCGTGTGTTTCTCTTGGTACTCACTCATATCTATGCGCACCAAGGCATCTTCTTTATTGAATAAATACGCTGCCAATGCTTTAGCTAGTTCCGTTTTACCAACACCTGTTGTTCCCAAAAAGATAAATGAACCTATGGGTTTATTGGGATCTGAAAGTCCCGCTCTACTCCTGCGAATAGCATCGGATATTGCGCCAATGGCATCTTCTTGTCCCACAACCCGTTGGTGTAATTCTCCTTCTAGGTTTAGTAATTTTTCACGCTCGCTTTGCAACATACTTTGCACCGGTATTCCAGTCCATTTACTTACCACCTCCGCAATATCTTCACTGGTTACTTCTTCTTTTACCAGCGAGCTATTTGCTTGTTTAGCTTGCAACTCGGTCATGAGTATATGCAGCTCATCTTCTACGGTTTTTGTCTTACCGTATCGTATTTCCGCTACTTTACCAAAGTCACCAGCGCGCTCTGCTTGCTCGGCTTCCAAACGCAGGTCTTCTATTGCCTTTTTCTTTGCTTGAATGCCGTCTACTACTGCTTTTTCTTCTTGCCATTTTGCCCTCAACTGATCTCGTTCTTCCGATAGATTAGCGATTTCCTCACTTAGTATCGAAACTTTCTGTTCGTCTTTTTCGCGCTTGATGGCTTCTCGCTCTATTTCTAGCTGCATAATCTTACGTTCTATTTCGTCTAGTTCCTCGGGAACCGAATCTATTTCAAGACGCAATTTAGCAGCAGATTCATCCATTAAGTCGATGGCTTTATCTGGCAAAAACCTGTTTGATATGTAGCGCTGCGAGAGTTCAACTGCAGCAATTACAGCTTCATCTTTTATACGCACTTTATGGTGCACCTCATATTTCTCTTTGATACCTCTAAGTATAGAAATCGCATCTTCTGCACTCGGCTCATCTACCAAAACACTTTGAAAACGGCGCTCTAAGGCTTTATCTTTTTCTATATATTTTTGATATTCAGCGAGTGTAGTTGCGCCAATGGCTTTTAGTTCACCTCGAGCCAGGGCTGGTTTTAAAATATTGGCGGCATCCATAGCACCTTCGCCACCACCGCCAGCTCCTACAAGCGTATGTATCTCGTCAATAAAAAGTACAATCTCACCATCTGCCGCAGTAACTTCTTTGATTACCCCTTTTAATCGCTCTTCAAATTCACCTTTGTACTTAGCACCGGCAATTAGCGACCCCATGTCTAAACTGTAAATCTGTTTAGACTTCAAATTTTCTGGCACATCCCCACTAATAATGCGGTGCGCTAATCCTTCGGCTATGGCCGTTTTACCTACGCCCGGCTCTCCGACCAGAATCGGATTGTTTTTGGTTCGTCTGCTTAGTATTTGGAGTACCCTTCGGATTTCCTCATCACGACCTATAACTGGATCAAGCTTACCGCTCTTTGCCGCATTATTTAGATTGCGGGCGAATTTATTAAGGGTATTGTACTGTGCTTCTGCACTATCACTGGTGGCTCTACTCCCACCTCTAAGCTCTTTGAATGCTTTTATCACATCTTTCTTTTGAACTCCAGCGTCTTTAAGCAAATTAGCAACCTGATCAGTGCCTTCTGTCAAGGCTAAGAATATGTGTTCAATCGTCACAAACTCATCCTCAAATTCTTTGAGATAAGCATTGGCTTTCACCAAGGTTTGTTGGCTTACATTACTCAAGTATTGATTTCCAGCTCCACTCACTTTTGGATAGCTCATCAAAATACTATCTAGCGCTTGCTCTATACGTTGCGTATTGGCATTTACCTTTTTTAGCGCGTAACTCAATACTTCTTCATCTACGGTAAATAATGCCTTCAAGATGTGGCCCGTCTCAATAGCTTGTTGCTGCCCTATCATGGCAAGCTCCTGCGCTTTTTGGATTGCTTCTTGGCTTTTAATGGTAAAATTCTTTGTATCCATTTTTGTATCGTTTTATGTTATTAGTTGATTATTTATTGGCGTACAATGCAACACGTAATCGAATCGGTTATTTCAAATGGCACTCCAAAATGGCTTTAAAGCCATAACGTCTTAGGTAGCTACACAATAACTTGGAATTAAAGCCATTGTGGCCATTTTACACAAGCTTAAGGGTAAAAAAAGTGCTAAGTTGTCGCTCGTGATAACCCATAATCTACTAGAATCTAGCGCCCTTCTCTTGATGTAACGTATGAATAATGCCTACCTTCGCGGCCACGATGAATCCATTTTTTCAAGATTACACCACCACGTATGGGACCATCCCATTCAGCCAAATAAAGAATGAACACTACGTTCCTGCCATAAAACAAGGCATTACAGATGCTAAAGCTGAAATAGACGCTATAGTTCACACTAACGATACACCCACATTTGAAAACGTTATCGTAGCATTAGAAAATAGCGGCGAACTACTTACCAAAGTGACTTCAGCCTTTTTCAACTTAAACAGTGCTGAGACCAGTGATGAAATGCAAGAAATTGCGCAAGAAATAAGCCCTCTTTTATCTGCGCATGGTAACGATATTGCCATGAATGCTGGCTTATTTGCTAAAGTAAAAGAAGTGTTTGACCAAGGGTTTGACGGACTTACGCCAGAGCAAAAAACGCTATTAGAAAACGCATACAAAGGTTTTACACGTAACGGTGCGAATTTAAATGATACGGATAAAGAAAAACTAAGAGAAATAGATGCGCGTAAAGCTAAACTCAGTCTCATTTTTGGTGAGCGTGTGCTGAAAGAAAGTAATGCTTTTGAAATGCTGATTACGGACGAAAATGACCTTAATGGTCTGCCAGAAGGAATTCGGGAAGCTGCTCAGGGAATGGCAACCGCAAAGGAAAAAGGGGGTTGGTTATTTACACTGGATTACCCCAGTTACATCCCATTTGTGACCTACAGCACGCGCCGAGAGTTACGTGAGAGAATGTATAAAGCATTTAGCTCTAAAGCATTTCAATCGAATGAAAACAACAATGAAGAAGTAATCCAAGAAATCGTTCAACTGCGCTTAGAGAGAGCAAACCTATTGGGTTTTGAGAGTCATGCAGACTACGTATTGGCCGAGCGAATGGCTAAATCACCGACTACCGTTATTGAATTTCTTACCACTATTGAAGCGAAAGCACTTCCGCATGCACGTCATGAGTTTGAAGAACTTACAGCGTATGCCAAAAAAATAGACGGGATTGATCTTTTGCAAAAATGGGATGCGGCGTACTACTCGGAAAAACTAAAGAAAGAGCGTTTTACGATAGACGACGAGTTGCTTCGCCCTTATTTTCAGTTAGAGAAAGTAGAAGAAGGTGTTTTTCTGACGGCTAAAAAATTATTTGGGATAAGCTTTCACAAGCGAGATGATATAGATAAATACCACGAAGACGTAATTACCTATGAAGTAAAGGATGAAAACGGCGCGCATTTAGCGGTATTTTATGCCGACTATTTTCCTAGAGCAGGCAAACGCCAAGGAGCATGGATGACTAGTTTTCGCAGTCAGAAACAGACCGCACAAGGCGACCAGCGCCCTCACGTAAGCATCGTGTGCAACTTCACCAAACCTACGGGCACAAAACCCTCTTTACTCACCTTTAATGAAGTGACCACTTTGTTTCATGAGTTTGGTCATGCGTTACACGGTATGCTAGCAGCTGGCACTTATGCTAGCCTAAGCGGTACCAGTGTGTATTGGGATTTTGTTGAGCTACCTAGTCAACTAATGGAAAACTGGTGTTATGAGAAAGAATGCTTAGACTTATTTGCAAAACACTACCAAACAGGTTCAACCATACCTTCAGAATATATTCAAAAAATAAAAGACTCGGCTAATTTTATGAGTGGCATGGCCACTATGAGGCAAGTCGGTTTGGGTAAGATTGACATGGGTTTTCACGCTGTGAAACTCAACAATAAAGCGCCAATACAAAAAAGTATAAAGGAATGGGAAACGGAAAGTATAGCCGGCCTAGACTTTTATCCTAAAGTAGCAGAAGCGTGCACTAGCACAAGCTTTTCACATATTTTTCAAGGTGGATACAGCAGTGGATACTACAGTTACAAATGGGCAGAAGTACTTGATGCCGATACATTTGAAGCCTTTTTAGAAAATGGCATTTTTGATCCAGAAACGGCTACTCGTTTTAGGAATACCATTCTTTCGGCCGGTGGTACTGAACATCCATCTATTTTATATAACCGTTTTAGAGGCCGAGATGCAAAAGTAGATGCCTTGTTAAAACGAGCGGGCTTAGTGGGATAGCCATTTTCATTTAGGTTCCTCAAGCTTCTTCAAACACTAGCTCGAGGAAGATAATGTGTCTAGTTGGATCATGAAAGTTGAAAATTAAAGATTAAACAATTCTGAAATAGGTTTCTTAATTTTGTAGCATTTTAAAAAATGAAAATAATTCTATTAAACGTAACCCTCTTTTTTTCTTTTCATATTGCTTGTGCTCAAAATGTTGGAATAGTAAGAGAAAACTATTTTTCTTCCTACTTTGATAGTACCCTAATGATAAATGTTGAGGTGTTGGATTCCGCAACTATTAGACTTGGAAGCATTAACCCAATAACCGGTGTTGTTACCAACGTAGGAAGTAAAGAATTTAATTCCGGCATTAACCTAAATGGAGCAACTATTAATCCTTATTTAAATCGTTACTACATCGGAAAAGGTATAAATTATTTAACTTTTGATATCACTACCGGGGATATCATAAATGATGTCCCTATTTTTGGGGCTCTTCCTTCTTCAGCTTTTCAGAATTTTCGATTCAATAATAGTGATTCAACGATTTACGGAATGGTTCCTCATAATTTTTATTCAACCTATTATGATAGCATAGCAATGATGTATCTTGACGTTCTTGATTCAACTCAAATCCGTTTTGCTTCTTTAGATCCAGAAACAGGAGAATACACCTTAATTGGTAATTCTTCGTATAGTAATCTCTATACTTTAGCAGGCAACTCCATAGATCCTTATCAAATGGTGTATTACTATTCAGCGGTAGATACTTTGATAGGAATAGATTTATATACCGGTACAGCATATAGCACAGTACCAATTCAGTTACCTGTCTACGGGATTTTTGAAAACATTGCCTATAGTTGCGCCGATACAGCGATTTATGGTATAACTCGTCAAACCTTTGTTTCTAATGTTTATGATAGTCTTTTAATGGATTTCACTCAAGTTATAGATTCGACAACTTTTAGATTGTCAACGATAAATCCCAATACGGGTGTAGTGACCTTTATATCACCATTTAATATTGGTATTGGAGGTAATTTAACCAGTGGAGCTTTTATTGAACCTAACTCTCTGACGTACTATTTTAGTAATGGAAATCAAATAATAGGTGTTTCATTAGTTACCGGACTTATAACATCATCTGTTGTAAAAACTTTCGCTGCAAACGCATTTGCATTGGATATGATGAGAAGCACCCAAAATTGTTACGGTTCCAAAAAGAAGAGAAACAATATAACAACCAAAGTGGATGACATATCTTTTTCTAAATTAGACGGGATTTTGTTTCCGAATCCTGCTCAAAATGAAATTTCCCTCAACATTAACCTAAGCTATAACTGTATAGAAATCATAGATTTTAGAGGCATCTTAATTTTAAAAAGCAAGGAAAAAACAATTGACATTTCTAGTGTGCCAAGTGGTATTTATCTTGCAAAAATCATAACCGATAATGGGAAATCCCTTACTACTAAATTTATTAAAAATTGACATCCTTATTAAAACGAGCGGGCTTAGCGGGATAGCCATTTTCATTTAGGTTATTTAAATGATTTTAGCTGCATGAAATCACCATTTGCGTTCGTATGTATATGCTTATTTTCGTTAACACTTACCTCTTGTTCCAAAGAAGATATTACTACCGATGTGCAGTTTTTAGAAGCCTCTTATTTTGGTAATTGTTTTTATTATTCGGGAGAAAATCCAAAAAGTATTGTTATCAGAGATCAAGACACGTACGAAAATTATTTTGCACGTCAAAGTGCGGTAAATAAAGATTGCAGTAATGCACTACTTACCCCGATAGATTTTGATAAATACACACTCATCGGGCATTGGACCGGTGGCGGTGGCTGCACGGCTAGCTATGATCGGAACGTGATACAACAAGGCAACAAGGAAGTCATCTATTCTGTCTCTGCCGTTTATTCTGGCGTTTGTGCAATGTACATTTTCAATATGAACTGGGCTTTGATTCCTAAGATAAAAAACAGAACAGATGTTGTTTTTAACATAGAAGAAGTGTACGATACGGAGTAAACAATTGTTTACAGTAAACCTTTGAGTCGCGTAAGAGTCTACCTCACCATAAAGGTGTAATACATTGCATTCACGATGTTTGCGGTATAGCAAAACACACCAGCACCTAGAAGCCCTTTGGAGTTGTGTTACTATAATGTAATTTTGGACGTCATATTGAATAAAAATTAGGATGAAAAACAAGATAATTACGGGGAATGGCATAGGTATAGGTGCCGCACTAGGACTCTTAGTTGGATTGATTTATGGGAATAAGTCAGGAAACATTAGGCAAAGTATCGCTCTAGGGCTCGCTATTGGGGTGGCATTAGGTGCCATTTTTGACGTATTAACCAAAAACAACCGTTAAATCGAAGCTTTCATGCCAAAGGACAAAGTCTTGACTTCTTCGTGACCTTGCCAAAACTTAAACGCCCTTTGTATTTAGCATAAATAGGTTATTTTTGGGTTACTTAAACTACCACACCTTGTACACCATGAAAATATCCAATTTACTTCTAGCAACCTTATTAGGATTGAGCGTGAATGTTCAGGCACAATCTTATACATTCAGTGCTTCAACAGGCAGTTATACCGACTTAGTAGGAAGCACTTCGTTGAATAACGGCATGACCTGGGATGACCCTCAATTTATACTACCTATTGGTTTTAATTTTAAGTATTTTAACACTACGCTGAATCAACTTTTTTTGGACGATTGGGGATACGGTGGAGAGCTAGCCGCTGACACCACACAAACTGGCATATATGGTTTGCTAATACCTTATGGAGCAGACATCATAGACCGAGGATATGATATAAACTTGGACACCGCAACTTCCGGATCGTTGTCCACTATTTCGTATCAACTAGACGGTGCCGCAGGTAGTAGAATTTTAAAAATTGAATGGAAAAATGTTGGTTTTTATTCTGAACTAGAAGACGATAATATATCAACCGATTATGCCAATTTCCAGCTATGGCTTTATGAGGGTACAAATGACATAGAAATCCATTTTGGCCCTACCTCCGTAACACAGCCCGATTTATCCTTTGATGGGGAAACAGCTCCATATATTGCTTTATTCTCCGAATATGACTTTGATAATCTTTCCGTTATCGGAAATGGAATCGCACTGTCTGGAAATCCTCGTTCTCCAAGTGCACTTGCAGAAAGTTCTCTTTATTCAACGTTTGTCAGCGGGAGTATTCCAGACAAAACCATCTATACATTTACCAAAGCACGTGCAGACTTAGCAGGATTAGACAATGCACTTGAATTTTATTTTTATCCCAATCCTTCAACGGATAGGATTACGCTTTCTCGAAACCAGCTAAAGTCGAGCATCAAAGTTATCACCATAAGCAACACCAGTGGACAACAAGTAAAAGAGGTTAATCACCTCGCTACTTCTATTGATATATCAGATTTGCAGGCTGGAATCTATTTTGTTGAGATTACTACAACATCGGGCATAGCTACGCAAAAATTAATCAAACAATAGCTACCGTTTTGGGCAAGGTTATTTAGGGTGTATAAACGATTTCCTACACATCCAAAAATAGCCTAGTTACACTTCCCGTAATGCTATAAATTCTTTTTTTCGCAGCTCTAGTTCTTCCACTAGCTCCTGTCGGGTGGTTTTGAGATGTATTACCAGGTTACTTTTTTGCATGAATAGCTTCATGTATTTAACTGTCCCTCTCACTTTATAGTACGTTTTAATATAATCTATCGTAAACAAGCCTGAGGGATACAGGCTAACACAAACTAAAACGCCC
>CAMDBP010000034.1 GCA_945889315.1 Chitinophaga pinensis | reverse complement strand
CTACTTGCTAGAACACGAACGTAAAAGAGCCAAAAACGGAGCTCTTTCTATTTAATACCATCTTAAACTAGGGCTGAGATTAGGTTTAAACTAAGACTTTGGTTTAATCTTAATCTAAGCCTTACATTTGTTTCGTGAGTAAAATACTTTTTTATCTTATTCTAAAACCTGTATCCTACTTGCCTTACTGGCTATTGTATGGTTTTTCTGATTTTTTATCCTTCGTGTTTTTTACGCTTATCCCTTACCGTAAAAAAGTAGTTATTTCCAATCTTAGGAATTCGTTTCCCCATAAGACAGAACTAGAGATCAATACAATCTGCAGGGCGTTTTATAGCCACTTTAGTGACTTAATTGTAGAAAGCATAAAACTATTTAGTATTACCCAAAAAGAAATAGATGAACGATTTGTGGTAAACTTACAGAACACTCTTCCCTCCTATTTTCAAAAAGGCCAAGATGTACTAATAGTAGGGGGCCATTATAATAACTGGGAAATGTTGGCGTCGGGATTACATCAACAAGTTCCTCATGACGTTGTAGCCCTATATAGCAAACTAAATAATCCTTTTTTTGACCGTAAAATAAGAGCTTCGCGCAGCGCATTTGGTTTACGAATGGTCACAACTAAAGACTCTTTCACTTATTTTACCGAAGAACATACCACTCCAAGAATGACTGTTTTTGGCGCTGATCAGAGTCCAACCTATAGTAAATCTGTGCTTTGGACTACTTTTTTAAATCAAGAAACTGCTGTAGCCTTGGGTACAGAACGATTTGCCAAAAAATATAATCTACCTGTTTTGTACGGTTCTATTCACAAAGTTAAGCGAGGGCATTACACCCTAGATATAGATGTACTTTTTGATGACCCTACTCAAACGGATGAAGGAGAAATAACTAAAGCTCATACCCAAAAACTAGAAGAGCAAATACTCGCACACCCTGAATTTTGGCTATGGACACACAAACGATGGAAACGCGTAAGAAAAGAAAATGAGTAATCTATCTAAACCAATTATCAAAGGGACAGACGTTTTTATCGCTCCTACTGCTACTGTGATAGGCAATGTAAGACTAGGAGACCAAGTAAGCGTTTGGTACGGAGCTGTTTTAAGGGGAGACAGTGATGCCATTACCATTGGTGCCAGAAGTAATATACAAGACAATGCAGTCATTCATTGTGATCCCAATGAACCTACACAGATCGGTGAAGCGTGCATAATTGGTCATGGCGCAATTGTTCATGGGGCCACGCTGGCTAATAATGTTTTGGTAGGCATGAATGCAACCATACTTAATAATGCTCAGATTGGAGAGTTTTCTATAATTGGGGCAAATGCTTTGGTAACTAACGGCAGCATTATCCCTCCCTATTCTCTTGTTTTAGGGTCGCCAGCAAAAGTGGTAAAAACAATTTCTGACGAACAGGCAGAAAAGATAAAAATAAATGCAGAAGTATATGTGGCAAAAGCCAAAGAATTTTCTGAATACTATAAAACCTCACCATAAAAAAAGTCGCTTGTCTTGCGACAAACGACTTTGATTACAAAATTCAAAGCAATAACAATTAATTACTGCTCAAAAGTCTTTGTGGTTAATCTACCATCTGCATCCCACATTTTCCAAGTACCTACTTTTTGACCCTCTTTGTAGTACATCTCAAATCTTATTTTTCCAGCTTCATCCCAAACCACCCACTTACCTTCTTTCTTATCATTATGAAATGAAGCAATACTAGTTAACGCTCCATTATCAGTGTATTGAAACCAGTTGCCTGAACGTTTACCATCCATAAATGCTCCTTCTTCTTTTATAGCACCATTTGCATGGTAGTATACTGCAGACCCTGATAGTAAGCCATTGTTCACAGAAATAGTAGCTAGTTTAATACCAGACTCAAATTGTTCATACTCGCCTGAGAACAAACTCCCATCTTCATTGAAATATATACCATCTTTAACAACAATATTGGTTGTTAAAGCAAAAGTTGCAAAGGTGAAAAATGCGGCAGTTATGGTTAGAAGGCTTCTCATATAATTTATGTGTGTTAACAATTCGATAACAAACTTAACATTAATTTAACATTGTGCAAAATTTTTTATTACAACTTCTTATTGCTATATATCAATTAACAATGTACAACCCTTAGCAAGGCTTGTGGTTATTCTTATCTTTGCAGAGATTAAACGATTTATAAAAATAAGATAAAATGTCAGTATTAGTAGGAAAAAAAGCTCCACATTTCAGTGCAGGAGCGGTAATCAACGGAGAAGAAATAGTAGAAAATTTCTCCTTAAGCGAATATGCAAAAGACAGCTATGCTATCTTTTTCTTTTACCCAAAAGACTTCACTTTTGTGTGTCCAACAGAGTTACATGCTTTTCAAGCGAAGCTTGCTGATTTCGAAGCAAAAGGCTGTAAAATAGTAGCCTGCTCCACAGACACTGAAGAAAGTCATTGGGGATGGTTACAAATGGCAAAGGATCACGGTGGTATACAGGGTGTTACCTATCCTATCGTTGCAGACACTACCAAAACGATCACCACTAACTACGGTATTTTGTTTGGAGATTATGACTACAATGAAAATAATGAACTTATTGCTACAGGACCGATGATTGCCTACAGAGGATTATTCTTAATTGATAAAAATGGAGTAGTAAGACATCAAGTAGTAAATGACCTACCATTGGGAAGAAGTATTGATGAAGCTATGCGTATGCTAGACTCACTTATTCACTTGGATACACATGGTGAAGTTTGCCCTGCAAACTGGTCTGAAGGTAAAGATGCGATGAACGCTACATTTGGCGGAGTTGCTGATTACCTCGCAAAACATTAAGATTAAATTTTGTAAACAACCAAAAAGCCACTTCTTTGCGAGGTGGCTTTTTTTTTGCTCTATGACCCTATTTAATATAGAGGTGTTGTTAAAAATAATTATGAAATACTATTTCTCACCTTCAAGGTATATTCTCTCAAGGCGGTTTTCAGGTCAACTCCCTTTTCAGCCATACATTCTAAAATGAAAATAGCCGCTAGAACATGTGTAAGCTGCTCACCTTCATCTTTACCTTCTATTTCAATTTCAGGAATTTGTTCCTCATACAACGCGGCTTCGGCTTTTTGTAACTCTACTAAGCTATAAGCTTCTGTAATTTTTTTAATGACAGGAATCTGCATCTTATTCTTGATCTAACTTATAAGGACTCTAATAATTCAACCACTTTTGGCTCTAGACTAGTAGCCGCTCCGTTTACAAGCTTACCATTTTTAAATACCGCAAAATACGGCAAGTTGTCTACCCCCGCAGCTTTACGTGCTTCGAGATTTTCTTCCGCATTCACATCTAAAAAGGTAATACCTGAAAATCGTTCATCCTCAGACAAACGTCTGTACTTAGGCGCAAAAAGCTTGCAACTACCACACCAATTGGCGAAATACTTAACCACTACTTTTTCATTACTGGCTAGCAACTCATTAAAATCTTTATCTGTAGATACTTGTATTGACATGGTACAAAGTTAACTGGGCCTATCACCCAGCCCACACAAAAAATACTATTAGATTATAAAGGTAAATTATAGAGCGTGACTTGGCACTCTCTTGCGAAGTACGATCACGAATTCGGCTCCGTTAACAGGAATTTGAACCTCTTGAGGCTCGTAACCTACTAATTCAACAGTCACACTAGTTTTAGAATCAGCCGAGATTTCACTTTCTCCATCAAAATTGGTAAAAGAAGAGCGCGCTATCGAAGGCGACATTACTTTCGCTCCAATTACTGGCTCATTATTCTCATCTAATACCTTGATTTTCATAGGGTTATTAGCAAATGACATTAACGATGCAATAAGTAATATAGCTGTTAGCTTTAATTTCACTTTGCAATGGTATTTAGCTTATGTTATCACAATGTTACCTTTATGCTACTATTAAAAGAAGTGCATAAGTCCTACATTTGCTAGCGATGAAATACAGCATAATCCTTCTTGTATTGTTAGCTTCTTGTAGTGACAAAAACAAAAATGCGCCCAACCAATGGGCTGATGATAAGCTAATTACTATTTATGAGTTGCAAGACAAACGCGATACCGAAGGACTTATCCCTTTTCTTAAAGCTAAAAAAGAAAGTCATCGAGTTGCGGCAGCATTGGCATTTGCAAGCGCCCAGGATACTTTAGCCATTCCTTATTTGAATCAAATGCTGCAAATAGATCAAGATCCTATGCCAAGGAGGGCTGCAGCCTTTGCCCTAGGTCAAATCGGACATCCAAAAGCATTGCAAATCTTGAGAAGTGCTTTTGACGGAGAGCTGTTAAATGAAAACAGACGATATATTTTAGAAGCTATTGGAAAATGTGGAGATTCTAGCACACTTAGTTTATTTGAAAATACGGAGTACACCGATTCTAACCTACACGTAGGATGGTGGTACGGCGTCTATAGACTTGGACTAAAAGGTTATTTTTCTGAATCTTTAGTTGAACAAGCACTATCTGAAATTCGCGCTGAAAATGCTGGATTCAGTAAGCAATTGGCAGCGGCCTACTTACAACGATATCACCGTAAAAATCCATCCGCAAACAAGGAGGAGATAAGGAACCTTATTCAGCTAAAAAATGCCAGTCCTGTCTCAACGCAATTACAATTAATTATACCTAATGGAGAGAAGATAAAAACAGAAAGCGAGATCCTTAAAACAGAGCGATTTGGGCAACCATGGCAAGCAGAATTCGCTAAAAAAGTAACAGATTACGAAAAAGCCATTCACATTGATAATTTAAAAGATGAATCTACTTCTGCAGCAACGTTTCTTTTAAATAAAGTCAAGAGCGACACCGTTGCTGCGGTTATCAGGAATGCCGCATTTGCTAAGTATTGTCAATTTTATCCTAGCCAAAAATGGAATCTGGTTTCATATGCGCTTCGTTCCTCGGATATGGCTTTGCAAAGCTTAGCAGCTATAGAAATTCAGGGAATTGGTAAACCAAAATACACCCCTGAACTCAATGCTATATGGAATACATTAGTAATGGGATGCAACCAGGTGAAATCAATACTTCAGCTACCACAACAAGCTGAAACCTATATAGACATTTGCAAGGCGATAGAATTTTTAGGAGGTGAAAAATTCACAGGTTACAAACCCAAATACAATAACCCTATCGATTGGAATTTCGTAAAAACCATACCTGCCAAGCAAGAGGTTCTTATTAAAACAACAAAAGGCGCTATCACGATTCAACTTTTTGTAAATGATGCCCCCGGAACGGTGAGTAATTTTTTAAAATTAGTAGACTCCGGATTTTATGATAATAAGTATTTCCACAGAGTTGTGCCTCAATTTGTGATACAAGGAGGCTGCCCAAGAGGAGACGGATGGGGCAGTTTAAGTTGGACGCAACGAAGTGAGTTTAGTAACTATCACACCTACTCAGAAGGAACCGTAGGTGTGGCCTCTGCAGGACTGGACACCGAAGGTGTACAATTTTTTATTACCCACTGCACAACACCACATTTAGACGGGAGATACAGCATTTTTGCTAGGGTAATAAGCGGCATGGAAGTGGTGAATAAAATAACCGTTGGTGACAAAATCGTCAGTATTAAAAGAAAATAACGGTCCAGTCTAATATGAATCGCGAAGTTTAACAAAGTGAAAATAAATAGGATCCCATTTGATGAAAATTGAAATACGCCTAAATTGTCATTTTGGGACAAACAACCATACATTACGTTTGTTCCTTTTGTAATGCTATTCAAACTAGCTTGGCGTAATATTTTTAGAAATAAGCGTCGTAGTATAATTACCGTTTCTTCCATCATTTTTGCGGTCATTTTTGCTGTATTCATGCGAAGCTTGCAATACGGCGCCTATGGCAACATGCTTAAAAATATAGTAAGTAGTTATCTTGGGTATATTCAAGTTCACAAGCAAGGGTTTTGGACAGAAAAAACCTTAGATAATAGTTTTTCTCCCGAAGATATTACGTACTTACTAGACCATGAGAACATCGGCTATTTAAGTTATCGAATAGAAGGATTTGCCCTTGCATCTAAAGACGACAATTCCAAACCAGTAGCTCTACTCGGTCTAGATGTACAGCAAGAGAAAAATCGTTTGGGACTGGATAAAAAAGTAGTACAAGGCGAATACTTTACAAACCGCAAGACCGGAATACTAGTAGGCATAGGCTTACGTGATATTATGAGCTTACGATTGGGCGATTCTATTATTTTTTTGAGCCAAGGCTACCAGGGATCCATGGCTTCAGGCTCCTATCCTATTATCGGGTTTATAGATTTAAAAACACCAGAGTTAAACAAGAGAACGGTTATTATGGATCTAGCTCAAGCTCAGGAATTTTTTGCAATGCCGAACATGGTAACCACCGCAGTACTAGGCTTAAAAAACGATAATTGGGAAGAGACCCAACAAGAGGTAATTGCCAGAGTAGATACGAATCAACTAGAAGTATTAAATTGGAACGAAATGCTTCCCGAACTACAACAATTAATTGCAGTGGATAAGGCCGGAGGATTATTTGTGCTATTTATCTTATACAGTATTATCACCTTTAGTTTGTTTGGCACGGTGCTCATGCTTACCGAAGAAAGAAGTTTTGAGTACGGCGTATTAATAGCCGTTGGAATGGCCAAAAACAAGGTGATTATTGTTGCCATATTAGAAACCATTCTAATGGCTATTACCGGAATTATTGCTGGATTAGCATTCGCATTTCCAGTTGTATTATACTTTAATATTTACCCTATAAACCTGAGTGGACAAATGCAAGAAGTAGTAGAGAAGTACGGTTTTGAAGCACTAATCCCAACATCATTAGACCCCAGTATTGCACTATCACATGCAGGCATCATCTTCTTTATTGTGTTGGTAGTGAATATGTACACCATAGTAAAGATTAAAAGATTAGAACCTATTAAAGCAATGCGACGATGATTGTAAAAATAGCGTTTAAAAATATATGGAGGAATAAGCTTCGGAGTTGGGTGGTAATTATCGCAATAGCACTGGGTATATTCGGAGGACTAGCTGTAATAAGCACAGCTACTGGCCTCAGTAAAATGCGGCAAAACAATGCCATAAGAACGTATGTAAGTCACCTTCAACTGCATGATTCGGCCTACTTAAAATATGGAAGACTAGACGATACCATAAATCAGCAAGCAGACATCATTACGTATTTAGAAAAAAGTAAAAAAGTAAAAGGCATTAGTCCTAGACTCAAAGTAGAAAGTTTCATACAAAGCGCCGGAGGAACGAGCGGCGTTATATTAAACGGAATAGACCCTGAAAAAGAACGGCAAGTGACAGATCTTAACGAACAATGTATTGCTGGAAACTTCTTAGAAAGATACAAGCAAAAACCGCCCATTATTATTAGTCAAAAACTAGCTACCAAGCTAAATGCACGCGTAAAAACAACCATTCAATGCTCGTTTACCAATAACATGGGGGTTCCTATTACAGGAATTTTTAAGGTAGTCGATATTTTTAGTACGAGTAATTCTATGTATGATGAGCTAAATGCCTTTGTAAGACTAGAAGACTTACAGAATCTTACGAGCATTCAGGGTAGTCACGAAATTGCAGTGGTATTGCATGAGGGAAAAGAGGTAGAGCAATTCAGAGAAGAACTTATCTCAAAATTTCCAAACCAGCATATAGCCAGTTGGCGCGGAATAGCGCCTGATTTGGGCTACGCAGACAAAATGATGGATTTAGTAATGACTCTTTTTCTAATTATTATCATGCTGGCATTGGCTTTTGGAATTGTAAATACTATGCTGATGGCCGTGTTAGAGCGCAAAAAAGAACTTGGCATGCTAATCTCGGTAGGAATGAATAAACGCAAGGTTTTTTGGATGATTATTTGGGAATCTATATTTTTGGCACTCATCGCAGGGCCTTTGGGAATTTTCAGTACGTACTTGGCTGTCAATTTCTTTGGACGAGTTGGCATTGATTTGTCCTTTGCCGCTCAAGGATTGAGGAGTATCGGTCTTGAAAGCACTCTTTTCCCCATATTAGACGACAAGTATTATGTCATCATAAGTATACTGGTTATCATTACAGCCATCCTTTCATGCATTTATCCAGCACTAAAAGCACTAAAGTTGAACCCCGCAGAGACCCTAAGAACGGCATGATTTTGTTTAATCTCACCTACATCCGGCTGTTGGTATACAGAAACACCATTAAAAGTACTACCCATCAAAGTTGTACCATTTCTTAAGTTATAAAATTATGCATCATAAGAATCAAATATGATAAAAGTTACCCATGTCACTAAAACCTACGACGACGGAAAAGTAAGAGTAGAAGCCTTACGAGGAATAAATGTAGAAATAAAAAACGGTGAATTTACAGCTATAGTTGGTCCATCGGGCAGTGGAAAAACTACCTTGTTAAATATAATTGGTGGTTTAGACACCCCTACGGAAGGAAATGTGATTATAGGTGAAACAAACATTGCCCAGCTGTCCGAAAATCAACTCATTGATTTTAGATTGAATCACATTGGCTTCGTATTTCAAAGTTACAACCTGATTCCTGTTCTTACAGCCAAAGAGAACGTAGAATTTCTTATGTTACTGCAAAATAAAAGCGAGGCAGAAAGAGACGAACGGACCACCAAACTTCTAAAGGCCGTAGGTTTAGAAGACCAAATAAATAAAAAACCCAATGAAATGAGTGGCGGCCAACAGCAACGTGTGGCGGTAGCCAGAGCGTTAGCCAGCAAACCCGATTTTATATTGGCAGATGAGCCAACTGCCAATCTGGACAGTGCATCTACCGCTAATTTGTTAGACATAATGTACCGACTCAATCAAGAAGAAAATATGACTTTTGTGTTTAGCACCCACGACCAGCGTGTAATAGACAGAGCCAAGCGGGTAATTACTGTGGAAGATGGTAAGATATTGAGTGATATTTATACATAACAACAATCACAAAACATTCATTTTTTAAAGTATTGGCACCTTCTAAAACGATAAGTGCTAATATTTCCTAATTTTGAACGTTACTAATCCATGCGAAATCTGTTAAGTCTGCTTATCCTAATCACTGCTATAGCTGCGTCTGCACAAATAGGTGGCACCTCCGCATTCACCTTTGCTTTGATAGAAAACAGCGCTAAACACACCGCTTTGGGTGGTATTTCTATAACGAATACAGATACAGATCCTTCTTCAGGATTTCAAAATCCAGCACTAATTAATCACGAAATGCATAAAAGTATTTCACTTTCCTATGCTAATCAAGTGGCAGACCTTAACTACGGTTTCTTGAGCTACAGTCATTCTTGGGATACTGCTAGCTCATTTTTATTTAGTATGGGTTTTTATGATTACGGTAAATTTGTACGCACAGACGCTGCTGGAGACATTATTGGAGAATTTACCGCGGACGACTACAACTTTCAAATAGGTTGGAGTAAAAAGTATCACGATAAAATAACCTATGGCGTAAACGGTAAATTCCTTTACTCGGTATACGAAGCTTACGTTAGTACTGCCGGAGCAATTGATTTGGGTGGGTCCTATAATGATCCTGATGAATTACTTACAGCCGCCGTTCTGATAAAAAACCTCGGTTATCAATTTATTCGATATGGAGATGACAGCCCTAGAGAGTCTTTACCGTTTGATGTGCAAGCTAGTATTAGTAAAAAGCTAGCTCACAATCCATTACGTTTTAGTTTAACCTTACATAATTTACACAGGTGGAATAACTCGTATGTAAACGTAAACGCCAGAAACAAAGAGATAGACTTGGAAACAGGCATTGTGAAAAATCAAACATTGAATCTTGGCGAAAAAGCCATGCGACATGTTATCTTCAATACCGAGTTTGTATTCTCCAAAAACTTTCAATTGCGAATGGGATATAACCATCAGCGCAGAGCAGAGCTTGGACCCGAAAATCGACGTGCTACTACTGGTTTTAGTTGGGGTGTGGGTATAGGTGTAAAAAAACTAATGATTAACTATGGAAGCGCCGGTTATTTCCCAGGTATCGCTTCTAATTATTTTTCGGTAAGTAGAGATTTATCCTCCATTAATCGGAAGAAAATCAGCCTGAATTAATTTATTTTCTAAGAATAAATACCTCATTTCCCAAAAAAACTAGCAAGTTCTTTCTAAATTAAAATTTTCATTTATGTTTGAACTGTATTGGAAAAGAAAATAATAATAGCCATTGATGGACATTCGAGTTGCGGTAAAGGAACTCTTGCCAAAAACTTAGCGAATGAGCTTGGCTATTTATTTATAGACAGTGGCGCTATGTATAGGGCTGTAACGTTATACCTGACGCGCGCCAATATTTCTTTAGACGAAGTACAAGCAGATCCAGCAATTCTCGGAAACATTAAAATCACTTTTCAGTATGAAGAAGAACGTCATTACTATGAAACCTACCTAAATGGTGAAAATGTAGAAAATGAAATTCGCAGTATGGAAATTGCACGCAAGGTTAGTCCTGTAAGTGCAATAGCTGAAGTACGTCATTTTTTAGTTGCTCAGCAACAGCAAATGGGAGAACAAAAAGGGGTAGTTATGGATGGAAGAGACATAGGAACTGTCGTTTTCCCGGAAGCAGAACTTAAGATTTTTATGACAGCAAGTGCTGAAATAAGAGCCAAAAGAAGATATGATGAGCTTACTGCTAAAGGTATTCATGTGAATTACCAAGAAGTGCTTCATAATATTAAAGAAAGAGATTTTATCGATAGTAATCGAGCAGAAAGTCCCTTAGTAAAAGCGGAAGACGCTATCACACTTGACAATACTTCCATGAGCAAAAAGCAGCAAGCTCAATTGTCACTTTCTTGGGCACGCGGAGTAATTAAAGCGCTGAGCTAGCACCCATACAACTATTTTTTTTTACTTAACTATAGTTAGGGTACCATTATCTCGGTAGGTAATATTATCCCAACCTTTGTAGGTTAATATCCAAAAGTAAACATTACTACTTCCAAATTCACTTTCCTTAAACTCGCCACTCCAGTTATCATTTTTATCCATTGTTTGATACACCTTTTCTCCCCATCTATTAAAAACTAACATCTCAAATTCCTTGACAAATACGTCACTCCATCGGAAATAGTCATTTAAGTTATCGCCATTTGCAGTCAAGGCATTTGGTACAAAAACCAAAGGAGGCTGTATAAGATAAATGTCGTTACTTCTACTAGTGGCATTATACAATCCCTGATTTTCGTAGGCGAATACACTATACCAATACCCTCCCCAATCATACTCTAAATCACTATCAGTAAATTCTTGTATGGTATTATCCACGCGAACAATTGGTTTCAATGAGCCTGTATCGACCGAACGAATTAGTTCATACTCGGCTACCCCATTAGGCCAATCTAAATAATCATCCCAACTTAAGTCAAACTTAAATCGAGGAACATTTTTGATTTCATTGATAGGAACACCTCGTATCACAATGGTACACCCTTCGTTACTAAATTTACTCAGATGACCGCAGTTGTCCGCTACCCGTATTTGATAACAGTACGATCTATCATTTACGTTTACATCTGAGTCTACGTAAATAGTATCATTTATATCAAAAATGGAGGTAACATACTGCAACGGGACTCCTTTATCACGACTCCCTTTATATATTTCATAGTGACCAAAATCTTCTTCGGTTGATTTCAAATAAATCACTTCTACACGTTGGTTATTCACCGTAGCTGTTTTGAGATAGGTAGCATCAACAGGAATTTCACTTTCTTTAACACTACTCAACAAATAAGATTTAGAACCCAACTTGCCACAAATATTTTCGACCACTAAATAGTAACTGTAATCTCTGTTTCTAGGATTAACGATATCCGTATCTACATAAGAACCTTGCGATTGACTGTAGGTAGTAACAAGAACCGAGCGATTACCAGAAGGATCAATTTTGTACAGCGTCATCCTGTAAAAATACTTGGATGAATCTGTAGCCTCCCAATCTATGCGAAGCTTACCATCATTAACAAAATTGAGGCATAATACATCCGGTGGCGGCAGCACAGGAGCTTCTCTTACCACAATGATAATTTCCCCATAATTCTCTGTTCGCGTAGGACAACCGTTATCCATAGCATGCACCTTTATTTTATAGGTCTTTTGAGCATTCTTACACGTAAAAAACGCTCTGAAACTTGCATTTACTTGCTGAAGGCCTTCCGAGGAATCTTGATAATCTAATAAGTCTGGTTTTAAGTCATCTGGTATATCAAATGTGACAAAAAGTGAATCTCCATCTGGATCAATTACTTTATATGAAAAGCTAAAGGTATCAAACACGGAGACCGTAACCGTATCTGCAATGTCTGTTGTGAAAACTGTGGTTGGTGTAATCGGCCTAAAATTAGGCTCTACCACTGCCATTTTAAAAGAGGCGTTACTGCATCTAGGACTTGGGTTTCGCTGTGAGAAGGCACCTGTAGTAGTCGGGAAATCACTTATTCGATTGGTAGCAGGATAATTGTTTGGGCAACTACTGCACACACTTTGATAGATAATTCCTTTTTTATCAAATCTACTTGTACCGCCATCCACATGATCTCCCGTTTTATTACCCCCAAAATAAGTCGCATAAACTATATTTTGAAAATCTCGTTCAAGTACCAAAATATGAAAATCCTGACCATCCGTAGTAAGTTGATTTGCATCTGAAGTTAATGGCATATTTCGTAATTGTTTTGAGACTAAATCTTGTTCCGAATTAGTTCCCCAGCCACTCACATATACCTTACCGCAATCATCCACCAAAAATGCATTAATCGTAATATCGGGTGTTGATCTCCCACTTCCATACACGGTACTTACTAGTAAATTTTCAAGCTTAGGATCAAATTTGGCAATAAATTGTTTGCCACCAGAATTACTATATACATTCCCTATAACAGGCATATCTCCTTCTGAATGTCCCACGACATAAACATTATCTGCCTCATCTAGCTCAGCTAGCAATATCTGATCATACTCGCTAGTCCCGAAATAAGTAGCATTCAGTACCTGTGAGCCATCTTCGCTTATTTTACAAATAAATCCTTCTGCCTTTCCTCCGTTATTGACAGGCTGAAATCCACTACCCATTCCGGGCATCATTGCTTTACTAGTTGTCCCTCCTGCCAATACCAATTCATTTTGACTGGTAATGTCAATAGAATACAAAGCATCTTTACCGTCGCCACCGTAATACGTGCTCCATGCCATCGTTTTTAAGCTAGGATCTAGTTTGAACACAACCCCAGATTGAGAGCCGAGATAAGATGTTTGAAGAGCATTCACCGTAACCGGAAAGTTAGCTGACTCGGTGCATGTTGCCACAAATACATTTCCATCTTCATCAAGATTTACCTCTCCTCGATAATCATCCGCATAAAAATAATTAGTATTCCTAATTTTATTGGTTGAAGTGCCATCGTACCTGTTTACGCCGTCGTCTTTTGATCCTCCAATAAAAGTGGAGGCCACCAGGTTAGTTCCCGTTGCATTAAATTTTGTGACCAGAATATCTGTTCCTCCATTATAAGTTCTATCTACCACACCAGCTGTTGTAGGATAATTAGAAGAAGAAGTAGATCCAAAAACAATTAATTCATTGTTTTCATCTACAATTAAACTATGTGGATAGTCATCTTTCGTGCCACCTAAATAGGTTGCATATATAAGAGCTGAGCCATCTGCAGAGTATTTATTAATGGCAATATCCCATGTACCTCCGTTAAATGTCTGATTATATGCACCAGCTGTGACAGGATACTTCCCAAACGGAAAATCTGAGTACGGAGTGGTTGCAATTCCTCCAGAGTAAAGATTACCCGCAGTGTCATACGTCGCGGTAAACCCAAAATTATCTACCGAACTACCCGAATAGGTTGAAAAAATAAGCTCTGGATCTATTACTGTCTTAACCTTATTCTTGAAAAAAGGAGTTTCGAAGCCAATGAAGTCTCCCTTTTTCACATAGCTCATTTTAATCTGCGTTTTTTCCTCGTTATGCACTTCGTAAGAAATAGGCATAACTTCACTATACATGCCAAACCTAGTTGCAACGGAAATCCTTTCGGAAGATACGTGCACGCTGTCTGAGCCTAATATTTCAATTTTTATATCGTTAATGTCAGCCCCTGGATGTAATATAAAATTGTATTTAAAACGGAGGTCAATGGCTTCATACTCCAAATCAATATGGGGATATACATTGGTATAATAAACCTTATTAAAAATTTTGGCCCCTCCCACCCATTTAGACGGATCATTTCCCAAAAAATAGTTGTGATACTCTAAAAAATCACCTTGCCCCTTGAATTTGGAAAGATCTGCTCCAACCAGTTTATATTTTATAAGATGGTAAGCTAGCGAAATACGGTTATCATTCCGCTTATTGGAATGAAAATCCATAACATATTTACCCCAGGTTTCATCGTCGTGTAAAAGCACTGAAAAACCTTCCTTATCCAGGTATATTTGATGTCCGTCAAACTGAGCACGAAAAACAATCGGCTCATCAAATTGCCCCTTATTTTCTATAAAACCTATCTGTGCAAGTGCCGTTACAGCATGTGCTAAGATAAGTAATGAAAACAGTAATTTCCGGGGCATTTGCTAACGTCTGAGTTTTAGACGTGCAAGTTACATCAAAGGTTGCAAGATAACAATTAGCGTTTAGCAGGATCGTAGAAGAATGTGCGCACGGTGTAGTTATATTTACGTCCGTTTGACAATGTTACTGTTATGTCAAAATTACTTTTGTCTGGCAAAGCCGTTTTATCCAACTTCGGCTGAAAAACCAAGGTAGGTGCTCCATAACCTCTTACAAATTTTTCAACGTTTACTTCTAAGGATTTACCATCTTGCTTCACTTCTACTTTTGCGTTAGTCAAATCTCTGTAAATAGAGAATGTCCAATTGGTAAGCAGCATAAGTTGTGGTACATCTCCTTTAGGAGGCCAACAAACAGGTACATCCATAAACTGAGTAGTATCAGTAGCTCCGCTGTCATCCAGTGCCCAAATCACCGCATAGTCGTTCGTACTTCCATGTCCGTAGATTCTACCATTAGGATATAACAACCATCTTCTATTGCCCGCAGAAGGACTTTTATCATCCATGATGTAAGTTACTGCCATACTTGTATTGGCATCTTTTATAAGTAATGAATGTTTTGCAGCGTAACTCCCTTCATTTGTCCAGCATCTCCAAGTCGTGGGAGGATTATGCACCAACGTCTTGTTAACATCCATCATAAGTGCTGCTTTTTGGCAATACTCGTTGGTATTTTCATCAAAAAGCACTTCGGGAAGACCCGCATTTCTTCTGAAATAGTTGATTCTATTGGCCACCTTTTCTTGAATTTCTATATCTATTACGCCAGGATCACAGTTAGCTTTGTCTCCATTCCAAGTAAATGGTTTGATTTCCTTACCATTTATATCTGTTCCTTTTGTTCTAGACATAAAGTAATTCTGATAAAAATCTTCTCTAGCCAGATAGCGTAATCGTTCACTATAATCTTTAGTAGGAGCGTAACTCATCTGCTCTTTCATAACATCCATCACCGTACTGAAACGATTATTTGCCGCCAATTGTCCTACGTATTTATCATTTATTAAAATAAGCTTCTTAAGATTATCTTCGTTTTTAGTGGACGCATATTCATCTTTCATAAGAAGATATAGGGCTCCTTGCTCTTCAACCGAGGTCGCCATTACTTCCTTTTTGGCGATAGCTTGAGTACGTGTGGCTTTTAATTCCTTGTTAGTTGGATATTTAGATATTGCTTGTTGTAAGACAAAACCTCCAAAAGCAAACCCTTTGGTTTCAAACGCGTAGTTGGTTATGGTATTCCATCGCAATGCTAAATCACTTACTGATGTGCTTTCAGCAGTTAGCGCTATATATTTATCCAATATAAATTTTGCTTCATCTAAATGACTGTAAGATTGAAAGTACTCTGCCAACTTCCATACTACGTTTTCAGCTTTTTTCTCAACGAAAATGTCTACTTCAGCTATTTTCTTAGCCTGAGCGAGTTCTGCTTTTCCTATTTTTTCAGCTACGAATTTATTGATTAAGGTGTCTGCCTCAGCCTTCGATGGTTCTTTTAACTTATTCTTTATCAAAAAGATATAAATTGAATTCTCTTTTTGCAACATGTCTGCGTCTGCTGGAGAATATTGTAACACTTCTTGCACATACTCAAGCATTAAATTACTTGGAGGAATATTTTTTATTTGTTCAAGCGTAACTTTTTTGTGGTAAAAATTAAGTTTAGCATCGTTGCCAAAAATTGCTCTACCGTCTGCAATCATTAGTTTAGCACTGTCTAATTTGCCGCGTTCCCAATATTTATTGATAAAATAGGTGTGCGGATCAATTTCTTTTTCTTGGGTGTTTTCGCTAGCCGAAAGATCATCGTTATACATTTCGATTACATTTCGGTAATACTGCTCACCTAAAACCGTATCACCCGCAGCTATGGTGCATTTCCCAATCATAAAGTATGAATACCAATTTAAGGTATCCATCGAATAAGATTCAGAAAATAACTTTGCTGCTTTGGGCATTTTATTCGAATTATATTCACTTAGAGCAACCTTATTATTCGCAATAACGACATTTGCTCTAACTTCCAAAAAGTCTTGAATGACTACCTTTTTTTCATCTTTCTTCAAGCCCTTCAACATCGCTCTTGTCGCGTTTTTGACTGCATCAGGATTTTTAGTTAGATAAAATTCATCTTTAGAAAGCTCCACGTATGCTTGAGCGGTGTAATAATAAAGTCTCGGGTCTTTTTTAAGTTCCGAATCTTCTGCATTGTCTACACAAAGCTTTTCAAGTCTCTTAAAGTTGCCAGACTCAACTGCTTCTTCAAATTTCTCGAATTGCGCCGAGGTAATGCCATAAATACCTACTAAAATGGTGATGATTATACTTTTGATGAATGATTTCATTTATACTACAATAATATTTACTTTAATTTCAAACTCCAAGCCATAGGCTCAGATGCGAATAAGACTTTGGTTTTGGGCCATATATTACCAAAGGTTTCAGACTGTCGATAATTATCTAAGCTACTCTCGTTCAGCCATGTACTATGTGTAAAAAATACATTTGGATCTTTTTCGTCTTGATAAAGTTTTAAACTTAGGATACCAGGCATTCCCTCTATTTTGGCTTTAATAGTTTCAAAATAACGTAAAAAATTAGCTGTTTCATCAGCCCTAAAATGCATTTTAACTAATCGTAGTATCATACTTTCTGGATTAATAATGGCTTATATTTTCTGAAGTTTAAGAGTCGCTCGGCACTACTTTTTTTAATGGAAACCACTAAGTACCCGTGATCGGAAAAATAACAAAGTGGGTCACCTTCTTTTACATCGCTAAAATCATTAGATATCTCTTTCACTTGAGTATGTTTTCCTAAATTAATTATATATCCAGAATTACGAGTAAAATCCGTAAACTCTTCTTTCAAAATATTAGTGTATGCATTTCCAAAGTGATCTACAAAAAGAACGGTTCCTCGCAATTCTGCACCATCGTTTACAGTGGTTATACGTGTGCTTATCTGCACGCTACTCGCCTTTTGTGCTATATCTATTAGTTGTTTACCCGCCGCTAATTGAGAGATAAAGGGCATGTACACATTTTGTATTTTTTGCTCATAACTCTCGGTAGGTATCAGGTAATAATCATTAAAATGCTCGCCAAAAATTAAACTAAGTATGCCATTGTCCGGCGCTAAAAAATAATGTCCGTTATAATTAGCGGCCAAGTGTCCGTTGAAGGATGTTCCTACAACATTAGTAGCTAAAACATGAATGCTACCCTCAGAAAAATCTAGGTATACCATAGAACTCAGATAGGCTGCCTCCACAATATCAAAAGGTTCTATCCTACTAGTAATTTCGATAAACGGAATTTGCAAATCGGCCTTGTACATAGCTCCTCTAAAAGAAGCCATATAATGGGAATCTGCCCCGAAATCACTTAAAAAAGTAAGTACCGCCAATATTTGATATTTTAGCTAATTTAGCCGACGAAAATAACTACATAAAGTAACAATTACATCAAGTACATTGGCAGAGAAAAAATTTATAATCACACACATTGAACCTGCGCGCTTTTTTGGACCTTATAATAGCTATTTTAAAATCTTCAAATCCAAATACCCTGCGCTTCACCTTTCTAGTAGAGGAAATAATATTAGCGCAAAAGGGGAAACAAAAGATCTTAATGAATTTTCAGAAGTAGTTGAGTCTATCATAAAATATTTAACAATAAACAAAAACGTGAGTTTGGGAGACATAGAACGCATAGTAGAAGGCGAAGAGAATAAAAAAAGTGCGGTTGGCAGTATTATCATACATGGTCAAAGTGGTAAAGTTATTTCTGCCCGCACCAAAAACCAGCAGGAATTGGTTGATCAAGTCGATCAAAATGACTTGGTATTTGCTATAGGACCAGCAGGTACCGGAAAAACCTACACAGCTGTGGCACTTGCTGTTAGGGCATTAAGAAACAAAGAAATTAAGAAAATAATTCTGTGTAGGCCAGCTGTAGAAGCAGGAGAAAGCTTAGGTTTTTTACCAGGAGATATGAAAGACAAAGTAGATCCTTACTTAAGACCTTTATACGATGCGTTGGGAGACATGATTCCACCCGAAAAGTTTAAAGCATACATCGAAAAAGGGATCATAGAAGTGGCTCCCCTAGCATATATGAGGGGTAGAACGCTCAATAATTGCTTCGCTATATTAGACGAAGGTCAAAATGCTACCAATACTCAATTAAAAATGTTTCTTACCCGAATGGGGCCCATATCAAAAGTGGTAGTTACAGGCGATTTAACACAAGTAGATTTGCCTGCTCGTATAGAGAGCGGACTAGCTCCAGCACTTAATTTACTTAAAAACGTAAAAGGGATAGGCATTGTAAAGCTGAATGAAAATGATGTGGTAAGACATCGATTGGTTAAAGAAATTATAAGAGCGTATGATACGTCAAAACCAATATCCCAATAACTCATATTCATCAATCGGGATAAAATAAAAGTGAGAGACTAACTCCCAAAAAACGACGACGAATTGACCCACATTTATTGAAAAAATATTTTGGTGTTTTTATAAAAAAAACATAGACTAAGGGATTCTAAAATTTCCAGGCTTAATTTTTTGAAAACCAATGTCTTACATAAATTTTGAAAACCTATTTGAAAGCCTTCTAAATTGAAAAAATGTGCATATCTCAAATATGCTCAAATTGGAGGGTTCATATATTTGCGGCACTCTTGAAAGAGCACATTACCAAATGTATAAACCAAAAACACACATAGCCTTAACGGCGTTATTTATATTTTCAAGCACCTTATCATTTTCAAATAATATGTCATCATTTTATTCTGAATCAACCTTTGTAGCGTTGGTTATTCTATCAGTAGTACTTGCAGCTATCGCCGCTTTGCTATTTGGTATCAAAAAGCATCTTACGGCTCTTCACAATGAAAAAATTGGAACCGAGGCTGAACCTTCATTTTACGATAGTAAAATCAAACCTATCACTTCAAAATGGAATCCTACTATTGCTACTTTGGTAATTGCAGGACTTCTTATGGTTGTATTAGGAGGATTTGGATATAAGTTCGGGATGGATGAAGTGGGCGTTCAACAAGGATACGCTCCTACCCAACCCATCAATTTTTCGCACCAAATACATGCAGGACAATATGAGATAGATTGTAAGTACTGTCATAGTACAGTAGAAAAATCCAAATCAGCAAGTATACCTTCTCTAAATACCTGTATGAATTGCCATAAGTATGTGAAAGCAGCTGAAAAGTATAATGGAAAAACTTCTCCAGAAATTCAAAAAATATATGACGCTATAGGTTTTGACGGAGACAATATGGAATACATTAAAGGTTACGACCAAAAACCTATTGAATGGGTACGTATACACAACCTACCTGATTTGGCATATTTCAACCACTCACAACACGTAGTAGTAGGTAAAGTTGAATGTCAAACATGTCACGGTCCTGTACAAGAAATGGATAAAGTATATCAATATTCTACTCTACAAATGGGATGGTGTATTGATTGTCACAGAGAGCGTGGCATTGACTCTGAAAACAATGCATATTATGAAGAAGTTCATAAAAATATGATAGCAGAAGGTAAAGACTACGTAACCGTTGCTGAAAACGGAGGGTTGGAGTGTAGTAAATGTCATTATTAATAATTTATTAAAAACAGAAAAAGTAAATCATGTCTTCAAATAAATATTGGAAAGGTGTAGAAGAGTTAGAACAAACCCAAGAGTTTGTATCTTCTAATGCTAACGAATTTTCAGAAGGATTACCATTAGAAAAGATTTTCTCTAACGATGATTCTACTCGAGCAAACAGAAGAGACTTTCTAAAATACTTCGGGTTTGGGCTAGGCGCTGTAACCTTAGCAGCTTGTAACAAAGCTCCTATCAAAAAAGCAATCCCTTACACTGAGAAACCTGACAACGTAACTCCTGGTGTTCCATTGTATTACGCAAGTAGTTCAGTAAGTAACAGCGAGGGTTTCCCCGTACTTGTAAAAGTAAGAGAAGGTAGACCAATCAAATTTGAACCTAATAAAGAAGCAACCTACTTTGGTGGCGGACTAGATGGCCTTGGTCATTCTGCTATACTATCCTTATACGATACCAACCGATTAAAAGGAGCAATGGTTGCAGGTAAAACTAAACCAGTTGCTTGGGCCGATTTTGATAAACAAGTAATAAAAGCACTAAGCGCTACCACTAAAACTATTGCCATTGTTACAAATGGCAGTACTAGCATGGTAAACAACCAAGCTATCGCTGACTTTAAAGCGAAATATACGAATACAGAAGTAGTTGCTTACGAGCCTATTTCTTATTCTGGTATTACACGCGCTAACAATGCCTCATTTGGCAGTGCAGTAATTCCAGCATACAACTTTCAAAACGCAGATGTAGTTGTAAGTTTTGGAGCAGATTTCTTGGGTACATGGATTAGTCCAATTAAATTCCACGCTGACTATAGCAAGAATAGAGTACCTAAAGAAGGTAAAATGTCTAAGCACTTTCAATTTGAGTCATTAATGTCTCTTACAGGTGCCAATGCAGATATACGTGTACCTATAAAAATGAGTAATGTAGGTCAACACCTTATTGCTTTGTACAGAGAAATGGGCGGAGCTACTCCTGTAAATGGAATGGAAACCGCAGGTAATTCGATAAAACAAGCCGCTGCTGCACTTAAAGGTGCTCAAGGTAGAGCATTAGTTATATGTGGTAGCAATAATGAGCAAGACCAGATATTGGTAAATGCCATCAACACTATGCTTGGTAGCTATGGTTCTACCATTGATATTACAAATTACTACAAAGGACAAAGTGCCGATGAAAAGGATTTTGATGCCTTTTTAGCCAAAGCAAAATCTGGGGCATATGGTGCGGTTATTACGCTAGAAGCAAACCCAGCCTATTCTCATACAGGAGCTGCTAGTGCATTTGCTAAAATTCCTGTAAGAATCAGCACTTCTATTACCTTAGATGAAACTGCTGAAACGGCCACGCATATTGCTACAGGACTTCATCCACTTGAAAGCTGGGATATAAAACAACCTTACAACGGTCGTTTTATCTTCTCACAGCCTACAATCTCTCCTGTATTTGAAGGAAGACATGTGGCAAGTTCTTTGGTTGCATGGACAGGCGTTGATGTAAAAGACACTGAAGATTTTTCTCACGCTTATATTTATGCTAAAAATGTTTTCACAAGCTCTATTGGCGTTAATTTTAATGAAGCAATAGAAAAAGGGATTGTTGAGAATGTAGCACCTGCTACTGTTCCGTCTTTCAATATCACAACAGGTGGAGTAATTACTGAAATAGCGGCTCGTAAAAAAGCAGATTCAGAATTAATTCTATACCAAAAAGTGGGCGTTCGTGACGGTGCATACGGAAATACTCCTTGGGCACACGAAATGCCAGATCCAGTTTCTAAAGTAACTTGGGATAATTACCTTTCAGTCGCCATGGCAGATGCCAAAGCTAATGGATGGAACCTTGGGGAAATGGTTTCTGTAAGTACTGCTAATGGAAAATACGAACTTCCTGTTCTTATCCAACCAGGACAAACAAAAGGAACTTATGGTATCGCTTTAGGCTATGGACGAGTATTACCTCCAGAAGTACAAAATGATTTAAAAGATCTTGGCCAAAATGTTTATCCAATGGTAGACAAGAAAGCAGGTTTTGCGAACTATATTATAAGTGGCGTAACCATCGAAAAAATAGCGGGTGCGGCATTACACGAATTTGGTATGACTCAATCTCACTATTCTATTGAAGGTAGAGATATTATAAGAGAAGCTAGATTAGAAGATTTCAAAAAAGACCCTAAAGCTGGCCAACACATTCACAAACCAAAGCCAATTACCTTATGGGAAGATTACGATTACAGTAAAGGGCACCACTGGGGTATGGCTATCGACTTAAACTCTTGTACAGGATGTAGTGCTTGTATTGTAAGTTGTAGTATAGAAAATAACGTACCTATAGTAGGTAGAGACGAGGTTAGACGTAGAAGAGAAATGCATTGGTTACGTATCGATAGATACTACAGCTTTGAAGCTCCAACTACCAAAGACCTTAGCTT
>CAMDBP010000033.1 GCA_945889315.1 Chitinophaga pinensis | reverse complement strand
TATTTCACAACTAATTATTAATAATTTTTGTCCAGCAAATAAGCAGTACGGCTTGTTTTACCAAAAACTGAATTCCAAACTCTACTATCCCCCTGTGCGCGATGTGATTAAAAAACTGAAACCAACAGAGGGCAGTCATTATGTTGTTTATCTTCCATTTTACAGTACAGAAAAGATTTTAAAACACTTGCAAACCTTTGAAAACACCCAATGGCTTGTCTTTTCAAAACATGCAACGCAAAGTTACAGTAATGCAAATGTTCATGTACAACCCATCGATGAGCACAAATTTCTTTTAGCATTGGAAAATTGTAAAGGCGTAATGTGCAGTGCTGGTTTTGGAACCACCAGCGAAGCGTTGTTTTTACGCAAAAAGTTGCTCGTAATTCCGATGAAAAGTCAGTACGAGCAGCAATGTAATGCTCATAATCTTGGTCTATTAGGTGTTCCTGTTATACCATCGCTAAAGAAGAAATTTCATTCAGTATTGGCAGATTGGATAGCCTCGGATGAGAAGCCTATGGTCGAAATAAAAGACGAAAACAATAAACTCGTGCGCACTATTTTGGAGGATTATGTGGCAAACGATATTCTCAAAAATGTACCGTGATACTAGAAAATCTGAGTTCAAACATAAAGACAATTGTCTCACCTGATTTTGTTTGGGGAGCAGGTATATCTGCCTATCAAACAGAAGGAGCTCGAGACATTGACGGAAGCGGGAAGTCTATTTGGGAAAATTTCGAACAGGGAAGAAGAATAAAAGATAGATCTAGCGCAGCACAAGCGTGTAACTTTTATAACTCATTTCCAAGTGATTTGAGTATGATGAATTGGTTGGGTTTAGACCATTTTAAAACTTCCATAAGTTGGCCAAGAATAATGCCTGATGGGGGTGGAGCTGTTAATCCCAAAGGATTAGCCTACTATGATAGACTCACCGATGAGATGCTAAACAAGGGAATAACTCCTTGGTATGTTGCTTATCATTGGGATTTACCACAGGCACTTCAGGATAAGGGCGGTTGGGTCAATAGAGATATCGTTTCTTACTTTTTAAACTACTTAGAAGTATGTCACAAACATTTGGGTGACAGAGTAGATAACTGGATTGTAATGAATGAACCCATAGTGTTTGCAGGTGCTGGCTATTTTTTGGGCATACATGCTCCTGGGAAAGTGGGTTTAAAAAACTTTTTACCTGCCATGCATCACATTAATTTAGCGAATGCTGAAGGGATCAATTTTTTACAGGCCGAAGGAGCAAAAAATGTAGGCACAGCGCTTTCTTTTGCCAGTATTCAATCTGTTGATGATAGCCCTAAAAATGAGGAAGCTGCGCAACGCGTCCATGCTACTATTAATCAAACTTTTTTAGACCCTATGCTAGGAAATTGGTATCCTACTACCATTGCGCCATTTCTTCGAAAAATAGATAAATATGTGCGGTCAAGTGATATGACTAGAATAAGAGCAACACCAGATTTCTTGGGAGTGCAGGTGTATACCAGAGAAGTGGTAAAGCATAGCTACCTAATGCCTTATTTACAAGCAAAAATATTAAGTGCTAAAAAGCGAAATATGCCTGTAACCAGCTTGGGACAGGAATTGTACTACCCTGCACTTAGTGAAATATTGGATTGGCTTGTTTCGCATATGGGAAGTAAAAAAGTCCCTTTGTATATTACGGAGTGTGGCGTAAGTATGCCTGAAAGCGACACAATTCATCCCGTTGAAGATGGTTATAGGATGCAGTATTACCACGCGGTTTTTGAAACTTTACTTCCGCATATTCAGTCTGAAGACGTGCGTGGTTTATTCTATTGGAGTTTGATGGATAATTTTGAGTGGGCAGAAGGGTATACTGCTCCATTCGGGTTGTTTCATGTTGATTTCAATACGTTGGAAAGAAATCCAAAGCAGAGTGCATATTGGGTAAAAGAATTGGCTGAGCGCCTTAAAAGAGGCTAAAGATCGTTTTTTATGTTTTGTTAACAATTATGTGGCAGGTTGCTATCGTGAGATAGTAGCCTGTTTTTGTAAAACGGTGTTTCTTATTTACATCCTTTCAGGAACGGTTATACCCAAAAGTCCAAAGCCGTGTTTGATGGTTTCTCCTACAACTTGAGACAAGGTAATCCTGAAGTTTCTCTCATTTTCTTTGGTAGCTCCAAGTATACTGTGCTCGTGGTAAAATTTATTAAAAGCCTTGGCTAATTCGTAAACAGAATTCGCTATTTCACTAGGATTATAGTGATTTGCCGCAGCATTTACAGCGTCAGGATACCCGTTCATTAATACAATAAGTTCTTTTTCTTCTGGAGCCAATTGGTCAGGTAATTCAAATTTTACCGCAAGTCCTGTTTCACTTGCTGCACGAAGAATTGAGTTAATTCGGGTGTAGGTATATTGAATAAATGGTGCAGTGTTTCCTTGAAAATCAATAGATTCTTTTGGATCATAAAGCATGCGTTTTTTCGCATCCACTTTGAGTAAGTAGTACTTAAGAGCACCCATTCCCAGTGTTTCATACAAAATCTCAAGTTGCTCCGCGGACATTCCTTCTGTTTTGCCCAATTCTTCGGTTTGTTTTTGCGCTGTGCTTACCACTTCTTCCATCAGCTCGTCGGCATCCACAACTGTTCCTTCCCGACTTTTCATTTTACCTTCGGGTAAGTCAACCATGCCATAGCTTAGATGAAAAAGTCCGTCTGCATAAGGCTTATTGAGTTTCTTTAGGATTAATTGCAATACTTTAAAATGATAATCTTGTTCATTCCCAACCACGTATATGAACTTATCCATCTTAAAATCTTGGTACTTCAAATCAGCAGTGCCAATATCTTGAGTTATGTATACTGAGGTTCCATCGGAGCGTTGCACAATCTTTTCATCAAGTCCATCTGCAGTTAAATCTACCCATACACTATTGTCCTCCTTTTGGTAAAAAGCACCAGAAGTCAAACCTTCTTGCACCATTGCTTTCCCCAGTATATACGTGTTTGATTCGTAATATATTTTGTCAAAGCTAACGCCTAATCGTTTGTAGGTTACGTCAAAACCGGCATATACCCATGCATTCATCTTTTTCCAGAGAGTCAGAACCATTTCATCTCCATCTTCCCATTTTTGAAGCATTTGACGCGTTTCCTGCATCAAGGAAGCTTCATTTTTAGCCGTTTCTTCTGTCAGTCCTTTTTCAACTAAGGCTTTGACTTCTGCTCTATAATGCTTGTCAAATTCAACATAATATTTGCCCACCAAATGATCGCCTTTTATTCCTGCGCTTTCCGGTGTTTCTCCATTTCCCCATTTTTGCCATGCAATCATGCTTTTACAGATATGTATACCACGATCATTTACCAAGTTGTTTTTGATTACCTCATAGCCATTAGCAACCAAAATTTCACACATGGCCAATCCTAGCACATTATTACGCACATGACCCAAGTGGAGTGGTTTATTGGTGTTGGGTGAGGAATATTCTACTACCACTTTTTTCCCTTCACCAATATGGGGTATAGATACGCCGTTGGCCACTCGTTTTTGTGCAACCTCGAGCCAATAATCATCACTTAGTTCAAAGTTTAAAAAACCTTTTACGACATTGAAACCACTAATCTGAGGAACTTCATTTTGTATAAGGGAGCCAATCTCTTCTCCGGTTGCTTCTGGACTTTTTTTACTAAGTCTTACAAATGGAAATACTACGAAGGTATAATCGCCGGCAAAGTTGGCATTCGTTTTTTCGAAGCTAATTTTAGCATCGGTAACGTTATACAAATGGGCTAAAGCTGCTCTAGTTTTATCAGCTAATACGTCTATTAATTCCATTATTTTTTAATCGGCGAGTTGCGCTCAGCGGCAATTACTTGGTGCATTTTTTTTTCAACAAATTTTGGAAAAAATTTATTCATCCAAAATATAATTCTTCCTTGCTTATTAGTAAGCATAAAATCTTTCCGATCACGTATAGCCTGCAATATGTCTAAAGCTACACTCTCTGCAGTGTCCATTTTAGATTCATCTCCAGGCGCTTCATCTCCAGGTGCACCATCTGAATTTAGTGCATTGACACGAATGTTACTTGCAGTAAATCCCGGGCAAGAGATCAGTGTGTGCAGTCCTCTACTGCTATATTCCATGCGAATAGATTCAAAAAAACCATTCAGGGCAAACTTTGAGGCAGCATACCCAGAGCGTCCAGGTAATCCTTTGAAACCAGTAACAGAACTTACTACTACAAGGCTTCCTTTGGTTTTAAGTAAATGAGGAATTGCTGCTTTGCTACAATATACTGAACCCCAAAAATTGACGTTCATTACTTCTTCAAGTACTTCAAGATTTACGTCGTCGAAAGAAGCGCGCATAGAGATTCCGGCATTATTTATAAGCACATCTATATTTCCTAATTCACGAATAGCCGTATCAATAAGATTTTGACAATCGCTAGCTTTAGTGACGTCACAACTTACCGTGAGTATCGTAGTGTTGTACGTATTTAGTGATTTCTTAAGTTCGTCTAACTTGGAAATATTGCGCGAGGCAAGTACAATATTGGCTCCTATTTTGGCCGCTTGTATAGCTAAGGCTTTCCCTATACCTGAAGAAGCTCCGGTAATAATGATATTTTTAGCTTTTAACGAATCCAATTTTTTTATTTTTTCCATTTGACACTGCAACCTACTGCAGGAATTTCAGGGTAATCAGGTTCCATGCCGTCAAGTGTGTCTTCTATGGCATCTTCCAGATAAACTTGCATTACCATATGCTCACTTTCCCAATTATCATCAATAGCGCCTTTGTAAACGAGTTTTCGTTTACTATTAAATACAAAGGCTTCAGGGGTGCGCATAGCACCGAGTTTGCTAGCTACACGTTGGTCTACATCGTACAAATATGGAAAAGGAAGCTTTAATTCTTCGCTCATTTTTTTCATATTCTCAAATGAATCAGCAGGATATTGAGTAGCATCATTTGCGTTAATCGCTAAAATCATCAAGTTATCTTCTTCAAATTGACTATATAACTTAATAAGGCGGTGCCAATAGGCTCGAGCATACGGACAATGATTACAGGTTACAATTAGTACTAATGCTGTTCTGTCAGCAAACGTAAATTTATCGTACATCTTACCATCAGTACCTTCTAATTCAAAATTAAATAATAATTTGCCTATCTCCATTTAAAGGCAAAGGTAATAGAATCGCCATAATGAGATGAAGGTTTTTTTACGCTAATTGGTCCTAAGATTACTTTCGTAATAATCTAAGGATGAAGCCAAAAAAATAGACCAATCTACCTAATAGATTGGTCTACACAGATCCTAATTAATAAAGGACTAATTATTTAGCAAAGTGAAAACGTTTACGCTTCATTTTCTTCCTTAGGCTCTTTCTTTGCCTTTGTTTTTTGTTTTTTGAAGGTAAGTTCATCTTTCTTAACATCTAAATCTACAGCTATAACATCACCTTCTTTTACATCAGATTTTAAGATTTCTTCTGCTAGTGGATCTTCTAAGTATTTCTGTATGGCCCTATTAAGCGGTCTTGCTCCAAAGTTGGAATCAAATCCTTTTTCAGCTAAATAGTCGATTGCTTTTTTTGACAATTTAATATCGAATCCTATTTGTCTAATTCTTACCATAAGCTCTTCAATGCTTAGCAATAATATCTTTTCGATATCTGCTCTTTCTAAAGAATTAAATACGATTACGTCGTCAATTCTGTTTAAAAATTCGGGTGAGAAGAATCGTTTTAATGCATTTTCTATTACTCCTTTATTATTTAGGTCTTGAGCACTGGTTTTAGCGGTAGTTCCAAATCCAACACCCGCGCCAAATTCTTTTAACTGACGACTACCAATATTGCTAGTCATAATGATTATGGTATTTCTAAAATCAACTCTTCTACCCATACTATCCGTCAAGAAACCTTCGTCTAACACTTGTAACAATAGGTTGAAAATATCGGGATGTGCTTTTTCTATTTCATCAAATAGAATAACAGAATATGGCTTTCTTCGGACTTTTTCCGTAAGCAACCCACCTTCTTCGTAACCCACATATCCTGGAGGCGCTCCCACTAGTCGAGATACCGCAAATTTTTCCATGTACTCACTCATATCTATTCGGAGTAAGGCTTCTTTCGAGTCAAATAGGTATTTGGCCAAAGATTTAGCCATTTCTGTTTTTCCAACCCCGGTTGATCCCAAAAATATAAACGAACCTATGGGTTTGTTCGGAGATTTAAGTCCTGCTCTTGTACGCTGAATAGCTTTGGTTAATTTCTCAACGGCGATATCCTGACCGATTACATTGGCCTTCAGTTCGTCACCCATTTTGAGCAATTTATTGCCTTCTTTTTGAGCGATACGTTTTGTGGGTATACCTGTCATCATGGCAATTACATCTGCCACATCATCTTCGGTAACTTTATATCGTTGCGTTTTGCTGTCTTCTTCCCAAATAGTTTTAGCTTCCTCTAGGCTTTCGAGTAAAGATTTTTCTTTGTCACGCAGTCTCGCTGCTTCCTCGTATTTCTGACTCTTTACAACTCTATTTTTTTCTTCTTTAATCTCTTCAACTTGTTTTTCCAGCTCCAATATTTCTTGAGGAACATGAATATTACTTAAGTGCACACGAGCACCTACTTCATCCAATACGTCGATAGCTTTATCAGGTAAATGACGATCGGTTATGTAGCGTACACTCATGGTTACAGCAGCTTTTAGAGACTCGTCTGTATATTCTACACTGTGATGAGATTCGTATTTGTCCTTAATGTTAGTAAGAATTTCAAGTGTTTCTTCTGGCGATGTTGGTTCTACCATTACACTTTGAAATCGTCTCTCTAATGCGCCATCTTTTTCAATGTATTGACGGTATTCGTCAAGGGTTGTGGCTCCCACACATTGTATCTCACCTCGTGCTAAAGCAGGTTTAAACATGTTGCTAGCATCAAGAGATCCGCTTGCTCCACCTGCACCTACGATAGTGTGTATTTCATCTATAAATAAAATAACGTCGTCTGTTTTTTCAAGTTCAGTCATGACCGCTTTCATACGTTCTTCAAACTGACCTCTGTATTTTGTACCTGCAACTAAGCTTGCTAAATCTAATGTTACGACGCGTTTATCAAATAAAACGCGAGACACCTTGCGTTGTACAATGCGTAATGCTAAACCTTCTGCAATCGCTGTTTTTCCCACTCCTGGTTCACCAATAAGCACAGGGTTATTTTTCTTGCGTCTACTTAATATTTGAGATACACGCTCTATTTCTTTATCTCTGCCAACAATAGGGTCCAATTTGTCAGCCTCTGCCAATTTGGTAAGGTCTTTTCCAAAATTGTCAAGCACAGGGGTTTTACTTTTGCCTTTAGCACCAGGCTTATTTGGGGTTGCAGATTTGCTCGTTTCTTCGTTGTAAAAGTCTTCTGGTGAATCTGTACTCATCTCAATAGTAGTATCTGGAAGTTTGTCTTCCATCGCATTTTTAAACAAGTCGTAGTCTACACCAAATTGATGTAATATTTGGGACGCAACATTGTCTTCATCTCTCAAAATAGAGAGAAGTAAATGTTCCGTACGTATAACGTCATCTTTAAATATTTTTGCTTCTAAGTATGTGATTTTCAGCGCTTTTTCTGCTTGCTTGGTTAATGGTATATTGCCAATATTTGTTGATTTGCTTGTAGTGTCTCTTATGCTATCCTCCACAGCTTTCTTTAGTCTTAGCATATCTATTCCCATAGTCTTAAGGTGGCGTATTGCTTTTCCGTCACCCTGTCTAATTAGACCCAGTAATAGGTGTTCGGTTCCTATATAGCTATGTCCTAGTCGGATGGCTTCTTCCCTGCTGAATTGAATTACTTCTTTTACTCCTGGTGAAAACTGTGCTTCCATTATATATTGTAGTAAACAAATATAAGTCCAAAAAGATGTGGCAGTTTAGCATTTATCCATGTCGATGTGCAATTGACTAATAATTTAGAAATTGTGCTTGTTTCACAAATAGAGTTATACGTGATTCTACGTTGATAACTATAAAAGATGTGATAATAAGGTGTTTATACAAACGTAAAGGTTGAACGAAAATGGCATAAGTTTGTGAAACAGTTGAATGCTGAAAATTTGAATGTGTATAAGATAAATCTGATTATCAGTAAATTATGACGTATTTTTCTGGTTGTTAACGTTTCACACACATTTCAATAGGACGTGTGCATAAGTAGTGAAGTGTTTGGGTTGGAGACGGATTGCTCAAGTGTATGAATACTTTTGAACTTTCTAAAAAAGATCATTAAATAGTCATTAAAAGATAAACAGATACGAATGGATAAAAAAGTAACTAAGACCAAAAAGACATCTACGTTTGGAAATATGGATTTGTCTAAACTTCAACCTCAAGCTAGAGATTTAGAAGAAGCGGTCTTGGGCGCTATGATGCTCGAAAAATACGCACCAGAAAAAGTGATTGGTTACTTATCTAAGGATGCTTTTTATGTGGAGTCTCATCAGCATATTTATGAAGCTATTGTTCAATTGTTTAACGATGGTAATCCGGTAGATATCTTAACAGTTACCGATAAGCTTCGCAAAAACGGAACATTAGAAGCCGCCGGTGGTGCCTATTACATTACTTCGCTAACTAATAAAGTAAGTGGTGCAGCCAATATTGAATATCACGCGCACATTGTTATTCAAAAAAGTATACAACGAAAGTTGATATCGGTAGCTGCTGAAATAGGCTCTAGCGCGTTTGAAGAAACCACAGATGCTTTTGAGTTGTTGGATAATTCAGAGAAAAAACTCTTTGAAATCAAAGAAGAGAGCATGACGAAAAATTACGATACGGTAACAGATTTGATTGCTAAAGCTATTAAGGAAATTGAAGAATCAAAAGGAGATACGCAAGGATTAACAGGTATACCTACAGGATTTACTGAACTCGATCGTATGACTTCAGGCTGGCAGAAAAGTGATTTAATTATTCTGGCTGCACGTCCTGGTATGGGTAAAACAGCATTCGTGTTAAGTATGGCTCGTAATGCGGCAGTACTGGCAAATAAAGCAGTTGCTATTTTCTCGCTAGAGATGAGTAGTTTACAACTAACCAAAAGATTAATTGCCTCTGAAGCTGAACTTTCTTCTGAAAAAATTCGTAGTGGGAAATTAGAAGAACATGAATGGCAGCAATTACATACTAAAATTAGTACGATTGAAGATGCCAAACTATTTATTGATGACACGCCCGCTCTATCGGTTTTAGAGCTAAAAGCAAAAGCAAGAAGGCTTAAACGTCAAAAAGGGTTAGATCTTATAATTATAGACTACTTGCAGCTAATGCGTGCCGAAGAGAGCACTAAAAACGGAGGCAATAGAGAGCAGGAAATATCTTATATATCTAGGTCGCTTAAAAGTTTAGCTAAAGAGTTAGACATACCAATTATTGCACTAGCGCAATTAAGTAGAGCTGTGGAGCAGCGTCAAGACAAACGACCTGTACTTTCGGATTTAAGAGAGTCGGGTTCTATAGAGCAAGATGCGGATTTGGTGACATTTATCTATCGTCCAGAATACTATGGGGTAACACAAGATGAGGAAGGAAATGACAACGAAGGACTCACGGAAATTATCATTAGAAAACATAGAAATGGATCGCCAGGTACTGTTAATCTTAAGTTTGTGAAACACTTTGGTAAATTTGCCGATTGGGGTTACAGTGATTATGGTGCAGATACTTTTGCAGATAGTAGCATTACCATAGGAAGCAAGATGAACGACATGTCTCCATTTGAACCAGGAGAGGATGCCCCTTTTTAAAGTCGTATCTTATTACATCGATTCCTTAAAGAATTTCGGACTTTTCCCTGTATTTTTTTTAAAAAATTTACTGAAGTGGGATGGATCTTTAAAATTAAGTATGTTGGCGATTTCGGAAACAGAAAATGTGGAATACATTAAGTGTTTTTTGGCTTCCAATGCGATATTATCATGCATTATTTCTAAGGCCGACTTGTTCACCAACTGCTTGCAGACTCGATTTAGATGTGTAGGAGTAATGCCTATTTTTTTGGCATAATTGGCTACTTTACCTCCAGCATCTACTTCCTCACGTATCATTTTTTTGTACTTATATAGGTAGCTGCTTTCGGCATATTTTTCCTTAAAATTAGGCTTTTGAGCATTTCTCAGGCTATTTAAAATTACCAATAGGAGCAAAACGGAATAATTCTTTTTAATGACCAAGCTTCCTCTGTCTTTTTGAATCATTTTGCGATGTAAACTTTTGCATAAGTCTAAAATATCCTCAAAATCATAGGGTGCGATTTCTTCGCTAACTATGGAAATTTCATGCGAAAACTTAAATTCAGAAGGTAACTGGTTCAAGCTTTCGTTAACAGATTCTAGTGACATGAGCATCATAAAACCATGCGTTGGCTTATGGTACGTGATGGAATGATATTTCCCTTGAGGTATTAAAATAACACACGGACAATCGATTCTATTTTCCATCCCATCAGTGTAGAAAGAGACATCGCCATCTTCAATAATGGTTACTTGAAATAAGTTCGAATGATTATGCGATTTTACCTTTCCATCATTTTTTTGATTATTCCGTTCAAGCGTTTCAATGTAGGTGAAGAAGGGGCTTACTTGCACTCGATCATCTCCAGATTGGATTGAGATATTTTGAATAGAGTACGGATTTTCCATGTTTCGTTGAAATTTGATTTCAAAATTAGGTAAAATAGGTTTGTCAGGATGAATCTTTAGGTTTTTACCGTTACGTATGTATTAATTGGTAGATTCTTTCAAATCTATTGGTTTCCGTAATCCCACAGGCAACTTGATATACGTCCGAATTTACAGTAATAGGTGGAGCTAGTTTTTGTGTTCTGATGGCGATGTATTGATCAAAAGTTGCCTGCTTTCGCTTACTTAGCGTATTCGGAATACTCCACTTACTGACGATTTTATCAAAATCAGGCATTAATTCTCCTTCAAATGTTTTAGCCTTAGAGCCACTGCCGTACGCAAAAAATAGAAAAGTGTCCCCAACGCTCTTTTTGGCAAATTCCAAACTGCTCATTAGGCTTAAAAAAATACTTGCGGTATACAGATTTCCCATTTGGGAGGATAGATTCTCGCCTGCACTTATTTTCTCATTTATCCAGTTTTTGTACTCTATCGTTTTAGAAAATAATCTACTCCTGTCTGCATCATTTATGTCCTTATTATTTGATTCAAAAATGGTGTTAAGAAGTCCAGAGGCTAGTAACTCTTCTTCTATCAAGGTGGATATGATTCTTCTTCCGTGAAATGCATAGGGAAGGTGAAAAATAATGTGATGGTAGCTAGACCAAATCGACTTTTTTGAGCCCAAGTTAGACCAAGCCTCGGTAATTCTGTTTTGGTAAGTTTGATTGGAAAAATGCCCATCAAAAATAGGTTTTTCATCATGCATTTGAAGGATGAAATCACCATCTGTTTTTAATCGAATTGGCTTAAAAAAATCATGTTCACTTTGAGTTGCGACACCCCATTTGTCTTTTATTTCAAGTAATCTGGGGTTAGCGCCTATTAAAATGGCAACAGCTCCTGCACCTTGGGTGTATTCGCCGCTTGAGTTTAGATCATAGTTGGCGATATCTGCGGCTACGACTATAGCTAGCTTTTCTGTTTCCGTTTGTACATAATAAAGTGAATTGTGCATAGCATCTACAGCGCCGATGCACGCAAAAGTCATATCTACTACGTCTGTATTTAGGAGTAAGTTAGGTCCTTGTTCAGTACCATTAAAGTATTGATTTACAATATTATGTACATAAGTTGCAATGGGTTTACTTCCGTCGATACTACTTTCCGTTCCTACATAAATACGCCCAATTTGGTCAGGAGTAATACTAGGATTTTGACGTAAAAGTTTTAGAACTGCACCTGCAGCTAGGGTTACGATATCTTCATTTACATCACAAAGAGACATAGCTTCAAGCCCAAGTCCAAATCTTAGTTTTGCGGCTTCAATTCCTCGTGCCTCGGCTAAATCTTCTATAGATAAAAATAACGAAGGCGCTTGAAATGCCAGATCGTGAATTCCAACTTTTGTTCGCATTTAATGTAGCTTATTTTCTGTTTTTTTTAAGGCAATCGGTAACTAAACGCATTTATACTCATGCCGGCTCCTACAGAAGCCATAACCAAAACATCTTTAGGTGAGAAGGAGTGTGGTTTGAGTTCATTTTTTATGATCATATCAAATAATATGGGGACTGTGGCAACTGAGTTGTTTCCCATCTTCGCAATATTCATAGGCATTTTGTCTGCAGGCATTTTATCGATACCATACAGTGAATATAGTCGTTCGCCAATCGCTATATCCATTTTTTCATTGGCTTGGTGAAGGAGTATTTTACTTATATCTTTTAAATCTAGATTTGATTTATCAAGGCAATGTTTGATTGCTCGTGGCACATTAGTGAGCGCATAGTTGTATATTTTACGACCGTTCATCTTGATAAATGAATGATTAGGGTCAGGATTGTGAAAACTGGCTCCCATAGTTAAATAAGCTAACTCTTCGTTGGTATGAGAGATAGTTGAGTGCTGTAAAATACCGATTTCTTCATTACTTTCTACAGCACTCAAAATTACTGCTCCTGCACCGTCAGAAAAAATCATAGAGTCTCGATCAAATGGATCAGTCATTCTGGTTAAGGCTTCCGTTCCTATAACCAAACACGTTTTTGCATTGCCACTTTTGATATAAATATCTGCTTGTATCATAGCTTGAATCCATCCTGGACACCCAAAAACGATATCGTAAGGAATGCAGTTTTCGTTCTTAATGCCCAGTTTATTTTTTATTTTGGCTGCCAAGGTTGGCATAAGTTTAGGAACGTTGCCCACACTGCTGGTATCCCCAAAATTGTGAGCAACAATAATTTGATCAATACTTTCCTTATGAATGCCGGAGGCTTCTATTGCACGTTGTGAGGCTATGGTTCCCATGTCTGATGTGCACATGTCAGATTTCAAAACTGTTCGTTCTTGTATACCGGTTATCGCGTAAAATTTACTGACAATTTCATTGCTTTCTGCAGGGAAAGGTGATCCGTCCGAGTTATAAAATGCGCTGTTTTCATAATAGGAGTTTGGTCTATGTAAATCAGGTAGATAAGAGCCAGATCCTACTATAACGCTTCGTGTTTTTTTCATTATTGACAGTGCAAATAGCTTTCATAGTGAGGAGTTTAAGTTTATTAAATATGAATTTATTACGTTTTATAAATAATTAAATAGTCTATAAGTAATTAAAAATAAGAGATTTGTATATTGTTTGTTATGAATTATAAAAAAGAAAATGACGTTTTAGCGCTTCTTTCTGTTTTGAACAAATCTCAGAAACTGTCATTATCTAGAAAATGGGCAAAACCACCCTATTGTGATTATTTATATGTAAAAGTATATGTAAAACTGACGGCTACAAAACACTATGATTCAGGTATGCTGCTTCTACAAATTCCTAGTTTAAAAGGTCCTCAATTGGCGAATGTATTGAAAGAATTACATGATAAAATTTTGGAGCAATTGCGTTCGTCGCAAACCCCAACTCCCTTTGAAGAATATAGGGTTTTGTTGAAGAATTATAGTATTCTAAAAGGTTTGGGTCTGAACGATCAAGCTGAAAAATGGAAAAATAAGGCGCTGTACTTTAAAGCTCAAAATAAAATAATAAACGATGCTGTTTTGGTAGATGAAGAGACTTACTATTACGAAACTATGTCTACACCTGACATGGTTTCTCAGTTTAAATTTTCGAGCGAAGTAAGCCCGTTTACACAATCACTTATGCGTGAGTATTTAAAACTTCGTGAATTTTATTTAAAGCATAGGTTTAGCAAGGATGAACTGGAATATCACACGCTAGAGAGCAGTATTAACCAAGTGCTTAGTCCCATAAAATACGATGTGTTGTCGCTGTACGATAAGGTGGTATACTGTAGGATGCTCTATCACTATCATTATATTCAAAGAGACTTTGTTTTGGGATATAAATATGCGAGTACACTCATTTCACTTTATGAAATCAATGGCTTAAACACGTATTATAAAGAGGTTTATCTTAAAATCTTAAATTACCAGATGTTATGCCTTTTTAGATTGAACGCTTGGAACAGGTATGCAAATCTTCTTGAAAAATTTAAGTCGCTGCAATTTGAACCAAGCCTGCCCGACATTAATCTGCTGCGTGAAACGCATTACAAATATGTATTGACTCATGCTTTAAATTTATGCATTATCAAAGGGAAGTTTAGTAATGGTTTAGCTTTGTTTGTAGATTCTAAGAAGTTATTTCTTACATTGGATACCAAACATAATTCGGGTTATGTAAATAGTATTTACTATAAGGTAGCAAGTTTGTATTTTGGGAACGGTCAGTTTAAAGAATGTATTTTTTACCTGGATAAACTGATATATCAAATGGATAGAAGTGGAAGACCAGATTTGCAAATATTTGCTCGCATACTGAAGCTTACTTCTTTATTTGAGCTGCAAGAAACAGAGTATATTTTTGAAAATATACGAAGTGTCTACAGTTTCTTGGCAAGGAACAAACAACTCAATAAGTTTCAGATAGAGATAATGCACTTCTTGCGCGTTTGCGCTAGGCTCCCTTCCATAAGTATACGAAATGAGATGGAGCAACTTCGTGATGCACTCTATGTGGTCGCCCAAGATAAGTTTGAGCAGCGGCCATTCTTTTATTTTGACGTAATAAGTTGGCTAGATAGTAAACTTAGTCATCGATCTATTTCTGAATTGATCAGTGAACGTGGTCTTGGGCATCGTATCTTGTACGAGTCGAAATAATATTATTCCGTAATAAAACTGCCCTTCATCATTCCCCAATGCCCAGGATATGAACAAATGAATTGGTATTCTCCGGCTATTGGAGTGGTAAATGTCAGGTACACGGTTTCGTTAATTTGAGCGAGAGGTGTATGGCCAATTACGTTTTTATCTTGTGGTGATACATATGCGTTATCTAGGTGTTTATAACCTGCCTGACCAACCTCATTTGCTGTTCCATCTTTAATTACGACAAAGTTATGTGGCATAGTAGCATCTTTACTCTCGTTAACCAACGCAATGGTGATTTCTTTCTGTGCCGGTACTTTTATCAGTTTAGTATTAAAGCGCATCTCGCTCATATCATCTCCAGTTGCAATAACAGTAATAGTGTCTCTTGTATCCACTGGAGCGTTTGCTTCTATTGAGGCAGGCGGAGTATTCTTCTTCTGATTTTTATCAAATCCATCAGAGCTGCTATTGCAAGAGATAAAGCTTGCAGTAACAATTAGTAGTATGCTATATTTTATCATTTTTTTAATAATCCTTTTAGTTTTTTATCCGCCTCAGCTTTTAATTGTTTTTTTCGATTTTCGGCTTCTTGCTTTATTTTACCCTCTGCTGCTTTTTTCTTCTGTTCTAATTCGGATAGCGCTTTTACCTTGGCGTCCTCCACTTTTTTCTTGGCTTCTTCCTTCACCTTATTAAGCTCACTTTCTGCTTTTTTCTTAGCCTCCTCTTTTTTCTTATCTATTTCATTGGTTAAGGCCGTTTTTATGGTTTGCTTGAAGTTGTTTTTAATTTCGGTAAGATTTAGTTTTACCTCTGGATTAGAGACTTTCCCGCCTATACTAACGGCAATGTTTAAAAAATCGGAAGGCTTTATTTGTAAATTGTTAAACTTACTATCCTTTATGATGCCATTAATTACCTTAGTTTCATTCTTGATGTAACTTCCCGGTAGACTTAGCAATCCTTTATAGTCTATGCTACCATCAATTTTAGAAACCCCTTCAAGTTGGAGTTTTGAACTATCTATACTCAGTTCAAATGGTGAAACAAAGAGTTTACCATCTTCAATATTGAATTTAACTATTAAGTCTTTTATTTTGCTTACGTTAAAGTGATTAGTTCCAAGTTTACTGTCTATGGTCTTGAGGACGTCCAATTGATCTACAACTATATTTTTTAAGTTGAGAGAACCGCCTAAAGTTACATTTTCTAATTTTGGAGACATGTCTTTATTCAGCAAGGAACTAAAACTTAATGTTGCTGTTGTAACAGCATTCACGCGCTCGGCAATTGGCGCAAATGATTTAATTATTTTGAATTTAGTTAAAAGGTCTTTAATTTTTATATCCTTATAAGTAACTTCAAAATTGGCTGCAGGGAGTTTCGAGTCATATTGATATGCTCCGCTTAGATCAAGTTGACCTCCTAAGAGTTTAGTGGATATTTTTTCCATGGATACAGCTCTGTTGGCCACACCAAAAGTTCCTGTGAAATTAGTAAATGCTAAGTCATCATAGGTAAGATTTTCTATGGCTGTAATGAGTTGCATATCTATGTTGTCAGGAATTTCCAATAGCGTCATTTCTGTTGGAGTACTTTCGGATTCCTCTGTTAAAAAATCATTTAGGTTTAGGTTTTTGGAAGAGAGACTTCCATTACCCTTTAATGTTTTGTCTTTAAATAAATAGCTGTAGAAATTTTCAATATTACCGCTAAACTTCACGTCATTTTTACCTAATTCGGCATCAAACGAAGGAATGTTTATAGCTTGGTTCGCTAATTTTATTTGCGCACTATACAATTTAAGCTCCTCATTCATGTCGGCTGTTTGATATATTACGTTTTTTGCTGTAATACTACCTGCTGCAGTAAATTTATCTAACGCGGCGGCTTCTATGTCATTTATTCTCCCAATAAGCGATGCATCGGCGACTAAATAGCCGCTAAGCGTTGTATTTTCTAAGGGAACTATTTTCGTTAAATTTGTTAAATTAAACTTCCCGTTAATCTCAGTGTTTATTAGTGTGTTGCCAAAAATATCCTGCATATTCAATTTCATATCAAAAGGATCATTTGCCATTTTGAGATGTAACTGCGAGATATCAACTACCGTTTTGTCTATATTCCCATCCTTACTAAAAACGTGCAAATCCAGATTGATTTCTTTAGCGGGTAATGGTAAGTCTGGGTATTTGAACCATCCATTATCAATATTCATTTGAACATCAAAAGCGGGGAAGGATAGGTCATTATATTTGCCTTTCAAGCTAGCGCTTAGATTCGCAGATCCCTTCGTTTGCATACTGTTGAAATCAGAAGAATAAATGGCTGGTATCAAGGTTAAAAACTTGTTTAAGTCAGGACTTGACGAACTTGTATTTAAATCAAAAATAATGTCCTCTTCGGTCATCGCAATAGAGCCGTCAAGATCTGCTTCGAGCCCATTTATAGTTAGGATATTTTGCGCTAAACTATATTTACTTTTTGCAATATTTGCTTCAATATCTCCACTTTGGGTTATCGCCCATTTATTTAAATACGTTATGCCGTCATACTTCATTAGGACTTCTGCTATTTCTGTTTTAGAAGCTAGTTTGAAGAGGTTTTTATTAAAGTCCCCTCTTGAATTATGATTCATATCATAAAGCCTAAAATCTATAGTTCCTGGTATGTCTAAATACTCAAGTCTTCCATGATTTATTTCAAATTTAGCTAGTTCAAAGTTGATCGATTCACTCTGAGTCGTGTCATCTTCGCGAGATATATCCCAATTTACAGTGGAGTCGTTTTGAAATTCTAAGTGAATAAATGGCTTGGTTATCGCAACAGATTTGAAAATATATTGTTGCTCTTTATAAAATTTCATAAGATCAAATGACACTTCCAATCTATCCGTAAACAGAAGTGTATCATTTTGAAATGTGCCTTTTGGATATACTAACGATAAATCTTTGAATGAAATATTAAGATTTGGAAACGATTTAAACACATTGATGCCAATGTTTGGGTTGAAATTCAATTCAACTTTTAAGGTTTTGTTCGCCTCACTTTTGACAGCTTCTATTATTTTATCTTTAAAGAGATAAGGAAGAAAAATAGCCGAAGCGAGCAGTAAAACAAATAAAATGGCGATGCTTAATATATACTTCTTCATGGTGGGGTTAATTTCAAAAAATCTTATTACTGCAATTGTACAATCGCCAAAGCTATACTTTTCGCTTTATTAGATTAAATGCAATGAATAGTTTAGGACGTACGTTATAGTTTAACTATGAAATGGGTACTCATAGCTTGTTGGAGAAACAAAGGTTTCTTTGATGGTACGCATAGACGTCCATCGCATAAGATTGATTGGAGCACCTGCTTTATCATTTGTACCGCTTCCTCTCGCTCCACCAAAAGGTTGCTGACCAACAACGGCCCCCGTAGGTTTATCGTTGATATAAAAATTTCCTGCAGAGTTGCGAAGTGCATGAAGCGCTACGTTAATTTGTTCTCTGTCTTTACACAAAATAGCACCTGTTAAAGCGTATTCAGAGGTGTCGTCTAGCATTTTAAGCGTTTCTTCATATTTGTCATCTTCATATACGTATATGGTGAGCACAGGTCCAAAAAGTTCTTCACACATAGTAGTGTATTTTGGATCTTTAGCTTCTATTACGGTTGGACGAATAAAGTAACCTTCTGCATCCGAAAAATCACCACCAGCTATTACTGACGCATCAATAGATTCTTTTGCTGCTGTGATAAATGAGGTAATTTTATTAAACGCTTTTTGGTCAATTACGGCATTTACAAAATTGCTAAAATCTTCGGTAGTCCCCATTTTGAGCGAATTGGTAGTGGCTATCAATTTTGGCTTAAGTTCGGTCCACATGCTTTGTGGAACATAGGCTCTTGAAGCTGCTGAACATTTTTGACCTTGGAATTCAAATGCACCTCGCACCATAGCGGCGTTTACTGCATCAACGTCTGCACTTTTGTGTACCATGATAAAGTCTTTTCCCCCAGTTTCACCTACTATTCTAGGATAACTTCTATATTTTTCAATATTGTTACCTATTGTTTTCCAAATATGTCTAAATACTCCAGTGCTACCTGTAAAGTGGATCCCAGCAAAATCTCTATGGTTGAAAATTACCTCACCTGTAGTTGGACCGTCTACATATATTAGATTGATAACTCCGTCAGGTAAGCCAGCTTCTTTATATAAATCCATGATTACTTGAGCACTATAGATTTGTGTTTCGGAAGGTTTCCATACTACAGTATTGCCCATCATGGCAGGAGCTGCACACAAGTTTGCGGCTATACTTGTGAAGTTGAATGGAGACAACGCAAACACAAATCCTTCTAACGGTCTGTATTCCAGTTGATTCCAGACTCCTGGAGAGTTTTCGGGTGGCTGTTGTGCGTAGATTTCACTCATGTATTGCACATTGAATCTGAAGAAATCAATCATTTCGCAGGAGGCATCTATTTCTGCTTGCATCGCATTTTTAGATTGCGCTAGCATAGTTGCAGCATTCATCCTGTCACGAAATGGGCCCGCGAGTAATTCTGCTGCTTTAAGAAATATTGCTGCCCGGCTTTCCCACGGCATATTAGCCCAAGACTCTTTTGCGACAAGAGCAGCGTTTATTGCATCGTTTATATGCTGCCCATTTCCTTTGTTATACGTTCCCAAAACATGATTTTTTTCATGCGGTGGATGCATTGCTATCTTTTCATTTGTATAAATCTCTTGTCCACCTATGTACATAGGTATATCGGTGGTTTTACTCTTTAACTCTTGTAATTTACTTTTTAGGTTAAGCGTTTCGTTACTTCCTGGTGCATACGCTCTTACAGGTTCATTAATTGCTTTTGGTATTCTTACTATTCCGTTCATTCTTCTAATAAATTTTGTTCTACATCATTAAAAAATTTCCAATTTCCAAATTTTGGCATTGGAGCGTACAAATTTAATTTTTCTTTAGTTACAGGGTGGTTGAAACTAAGTCCCAAGGCGTGTAGATAAATACTCTTATCTGAGGTAGGCTTTGTTTGTCCATACTTCACGTCACCAATTATACCGGTGAAAGTTCGTGCTAATTGAACTCTAATTTGATGAGGCCTTCCGGTTACGGGATTTACCTTCACCAGGAAGCAATGGTTAGCAGTATTGATAAATTGATAGTGAAGAACCGCTTTTTTACTGCCTTCTCGTTCTTCTTCGTACAATTTAGTTTTGTTTTGCTTAGGATCTTTCTTAAGCCAGTGGGTAAGGGTTCCTGCCATTGGTTGAGGTTTGTTTCTGATAAGTGCAGCATAGGTCTTGTTAATGGTTCTATCTTTAAACTGCTCATTCATTCGCACCAATGCTTTACTTGTTCTTGCAAAAAGTACTATACCTGTTACATTGGTATCAAGTCTATGAATACAACCTAAAAAAACGGCACCAGGCTTGTCGTATTTTACCCGTATGTATTCTTTTACGTGTTCTTCTAGAGACGGAAGACCGTGCTCATTATCTTGCACTACCAACCCTGCTGGCTTATTTACCGCGATTAGATGGTTGTCTTCGTATAATACCTCTATATTCATATAATAAGTGCAAAGGTAAGGTTTAGTTTTAGGTTAGTAAGAATTGTGGTCTAATTGATTTGATGGTTACTCTAAATAAAACGGCGTCAAAAAATGCGCAAAATTAATTCTCGGGCCAACTTATTTGAACAGTTCTGCCCGTCCAAATTCTTTGCAAATAGGACATGTAAAGGCATTATGGCCACGTGCAGGACAGTATTTCCTGCCAAAAAAAATAATCTGTAAGTGTATTTTATTCCAAGATTTTCTTGGGAAAATTGCTTTGAGATCTTTTTCTGTTTTTTCAACATTCTTACCCGTACTCAGTTTCCATCGGTAAGCTAATCTATGAATGTGGGTGTCTACTGGAAATGCCGGAATTCCAAATGCCTGACTCATAACTACACTGGCTGTTTTATGACCTACAGCAGGTAATGATTCTAGGGCGTCAAAATCCTGAGGGACTTCACCTTCATATTTGTCAATCAAAATATGGCTAAGCCCATGTATTCCTTTACTCTTCATCGGAGATAAACCGCATGGCCTTATAATGGCTTGAATCTCGTCAATCGTCATTTTAATCATGTCAAAAGGATTGTCAGCTTTAGCAAATAGGAGTGGAGTTATCTTGTTAACGCGTTCATCTGTACATTGTGCGGAGAGTAATACCGCAATCAAAAGTGTATATGGATCTTTATGATCCAACGGTATTGGCACTTCTGAAAATTCAAAATCCAATATGGATTTTATCTTGGCTGCACGTTCTAGTTTAGTCATGGTAATAGTGATTCAAAGGTTCTACCTATTAATGAAGAGTCTGCTGATTCAAGCACTCTTCCCTTTCTAATTTTGAATATGTTGCCATTGTCATGTGTGAATTCAAACTGTGGTGTGTGTCCAAAATTCCAGTCCCAAGTTTCATATTTTTCCGTAATGAGGTTAGAAACATTTGGTATGGTAATAGGATTGATGTATTCTAGTTGATCTACGATAAGAAGGGTCTTGAGTTGGTTGATGAGTGCATCTAGAAATAAGGAAGTTTCTCCGCAGTCATATACCGCTCTCATATTCATAACAGGACTGCGTACACTATCCACGGCATGTGTTTTTATTGCATAGTTTTTTTGAGGACGAATACTGCCATTTAGCCGAATAAGATCACTGTCATAAAGCAAAGTGCCGTGATGTAAGATACGACCTAGTTTACTGTTTACATGTTCTGCATTGCCGGAAACTTTATGGTCATTTACAAAAATATCGTTCCGAGGAGAGATGATATTGCTTATTCCAAGTTTTTCTAAAGCGGCACTTATGGGTATTATGTGTTCCTTGAAATTAACAAAGTCTTGGTTTTTATTACGGATAAAGCTAAAGTTAATGTTTCCTAAATCATGATAAACAGTTCCTCCGCCACTTAGCCGTCGCGCTACGGTATGTTGTTTTCCATTACGTAACTCTAAATCTACCTCTTTCCAAGGATTTTGATGCTTCCCAATGACCACACTCGGACTGTTGCTATAAAAAAGTAAAATATCATCGTAGGATTGGGTTACTAAATACTCTTCAAGTGCTAAGTTAGCATAAACGTCATGACTTGTAGAGATGTGAATTTTAACTTGTTTCAAAATGTTACACAAAGAAAATCCCTTCTTCTAGAATATGGTTTAAATTAGTAAAAAAGTATAAAGCTTTACAAATGCAATGGACTTACAATGTTCTGTATAATTGGATTTGACGGTTATCAACTAAAAATTCCGCTTTTGGTAGAGTGCTTCAATTTTCTTCAGTTGGACTTTCAGGTAATTCTAAAAAGGACGCTGAAGCCAAATCATTTCCAGAAATCCCTTTTATACTTCCAAACATAGAAGATATGTTTAAGGCAACGACTTCTATTTGTTTTTCGCGGGTTTTCCAAATACGTGTCATTGCACGCTTTTCTACATTTAAATCATTTTCCATGTTGGTGTACACTTCCAATATACGCTGTATGGTCTGAATAAACTCATTACCATTCAGGTAGTTATAAAGCATTTCCATCTTACCACCTTTATTTTCTTCAGAAGAACGAACAGAATAAGTTTTGAGCAACATCTCACGCAGTACCAACGAAAGGCTTTTAACCTCATGGAAACCACAAATCCAAACACCATCCTTTTGTCCAAATTTGTCCATGTCACTAGGATAGGTCTCAGTTACCAATACCGCTAAATCTGCTTTTGCATTTACTTGGTCCTGCTTTAGTTTGTCAATCCAATCCCCTGCAAAGTTTTTGGTGCGTTTACTTTCATAAATAATGGTTCCGCACGTTTGTTGTTGTTGGTTAATTACAGTTTGCATGCAATCAGCACCTCGAATTCCTTTACCTACTTCCGATATTTGATCAAAGGGATAGGTGGTTCGCAAAAGTTCTTCAAGGGCGAGCTCTTGTATTTCACCTTGAAGTTGCATGCTTCCTTGTTCTGCTTTTCGCTTC
>CAMDBP010000032.1 GCA_945889315.1 Chitinophaga pinensis | reverse complement strand
ACATTGAGTACCAAACATTAGCAAGACATTACGCACACGTAGATTGTCCAGGTCACGCTGACTATGTAAAGAACATGGTTACAGGAGCTGCACAAATGGACGGAGCGATATTAGTGGTTGCTGCTACGGATGGACCTATGCCACAAACAAAAGAGCATATCCTACTTGCAAGACAAGTTGGTGTTCCTAAATTAGTTGTATTCATGAATAAAGTGGATATGGTTGATGATGAAGAGCTTTTGGAACTAGTTGAAATTGAAATCAGAGAGCTTTTAGGCTTCTATGAGTTTGATGAAGATAATACTCCTATCATCCAGGGTTCTGCACTTGGTGCATTGAATGGTGATGAAAAATGGGTAGCTACAGTTCAGGAATTAATGGATGCAGTGGATTCTTGGATTCCTGTACCTCCTCGTTTGACTGACTTACCTTTCCTTATGCCAGTTGAGGACGTATTCTCGATCACAGGTCGTGGTACAGTTGCTACAGGTAGAATTGAAAGAGGTGTTATCAACGTTCAAGATCCAGTGGAAATTATCGGTATGGGTGCTGAAGGTCTTAAATCAGTTTGTACTGGAGTTGAGATGTTTAGAAAATTATTGGATAGAGGTCAAGCTGGAGACAATGCGGGTATCCTTTTGAGAGGTGTTGAGAAAACAGAAATCAGAAGAGGTATGGTTATCATCAAGCCAGGATCTGTTAAACCACACACTAAATTCAAAGCTGAGATTTACGTATTATCAAAAGAAGAAGGTGGACGTCACACTCCATTCTTTAACAAATACAGACCTCAATTCTATTTTAGAACAACTGACGTAACTGGAGAGATAATGTTACCAGAAGGTACTGAGATGGTTATGCCGGGCGATAACGTAAGTATCACTGTTGAGCTTATTAACTCTGTAGCAATGGAGAAAGGACTTAAATTCGCTATCCGTGAGGGTGGTAGAACAGTAGGTGCTGGTCAGGTTACTGAAGTTATAGAATAATTTATAATATATAAGGCATAAACGGGTGTAGCTCAATTGGTAGAGTAGTGGTCTCCAAAACCATTGGTTGGGAGTTCGAGTCTCTCCACCCGTGCAACATAAAAATTAATGAGTAGGATAGTAGAAATCTGGAAAGAAACCACAGACGAGTTGGTAAATAAAGTATCTTGGCCTTCTTGGGAAGAGTTAAGAAGCAGTACCGCGATTGTGATAGTTGCTTCTGTAATCTTTGCACTAGTGCTTTGGGTTATTGATTCCGCTCTTGGTGGTGTCATGGATCTTCTGTATAGTCTTTTAAAATAAGAAATAATTTATGGAAAAGATTCAGGATGAATTTAAGTGGTACGTAGTTCGTGCTATTAGTGGGCACGAAAAGAAGGTTAAGGCAATCATTGAGTCTGAACTTACACGTGAAAAACTAACTAAGTACGTTCCAGAAATTTTGATCCCGACTCAAAAAGTTTACGAAATCAAAAACGGAAAGAAAACTTCTAAGGAAAAAAGTTACTTTCCAGGATATATTCTAATACATGCACATTTGGTGGGGGAAGTTGTTCCTACCATACGTGCGGTTAATGGTGTTGTTGGATTCCTTGGACAAGATGGTGAGCCAGTGCCTATGAGGCAGTCAGAGGTGAACCGAATATTTGGTCAAGTAGATGAGAGCAATCAAGATGGTGAAAGCGCAATGAATCCATTTATTGTTGGGGAGTTTGTTAAAGTGACAGACGGACCATTTAATGGTTTCAGTGGTGTAATAGAAGAAGTAAACGAAGAAAAGAAAAAGTTAAAAGTAATGGTTAAAATATTCGGAAGAAAGACGCCATTAGAACTTAATTATATACAAGTAGAAAAAGAATAATCTTATTATGGCAAAGGCAATAAAGGCGTTTATTAAATTACAAGTGAAAGGTGGAGCAGCTAACCCTGCACCTCCAATCGGTCCAGCACTAGGTGCTAAAGGTGTTAACATCATGGATTTCTGTAAACAATTCAACGGTAGAACCCAAGATAAAATGGGTAAAACGTTACCGGTTGTAATTACAGTGTTCGCTGACAACTCATTTGATTTTATAATCAAAACGCCACCAGTAGCTTCACAACTACTAGAAGTTACGAAAAAAACAAGTGGGTCTGCAGAACCTAACAGAGCTAAAATTGCAAAAGTAAATTGGGATCAAGTTAAAGTTATCGCTGAAGATAAAATGTCTGATCTTAATGCTTTTACAGTAGGTTCAGCCATGAAAATGGTTGCTGGTACTGCAAGAAGCATGGGTATTACTGTAACCGGACAGTTTCCGGAAGATAATTAATAATTATCGCATATAAAAAATGGGTAAATTAACTAAAAAGAGAAAAGAAGCCTTATCAAAGTATGATAAGGACGCTTTACACTCGTTGCTAGAAGCAAGCGAAGTTGTAAAGAAAATTACGAACACCAAATTTGACTCTTCAGTTGATGTGGATGTTAAGTTAGGTGTTGATCCTAGACAAGCTAATCAGATGGTAAGAGGCACGGCCAAATTACCTCACGGTATTGGAAAAGATGTGCGTGTTTTGGCACTTGTTACTCCAGATAAGGAGCAAGAGGCGAAGGATGCAGGTGCTGATTATGTTGGTTTAGATGATTTTATCGCTAAAATTGAAGGCGGTTGGTTAGATATCGATGTGATTATTACTATGCCAGCGGTAATGGGTAAAATAGGTAAATTAGGACGTGTTTTAGGTCCAAGAAATCTTATGCCAAATCCAAAGAGTGGTACTGTAACAATGGATATTGGTAAAGCTGTTGTTGAAATTAAAGCAGGTAAGATTGACTTTAAAGTAGACAAAACAGGTATTATCCATACATCTATTGGTAAAGTATCTTTCGACAAAGAGAAAATCGCAGAGAATGCAAAAGAACTTATCGATACGCTTAATAGACTTAAACCTAGTGCAGCTAAAGGAATTTATTTCCAAAGCATTACTATGTCTAGTACAATGGGACCAGGTATAAAAGTAGATCCTAAAGCCCTAACTGTTTAATTCACTATTTAATAGAGACATAGAGATGAACAAAGAAGAAAAAAATATTATAATAGAAGAGTTAGCGTCAAACCTACAGGAATATCAGTATGTTTATGTAACTGATAGTTCTAAACTAACAGCTAATTCTAACAACGATTTACGAAAGTTGTTGCATAAAAATGGTGTTAAAATGCAGGTGATCAAAAATAAATTTGTTCACCAAGCCCTTAGTCGTACTGACATTGAATGGGGTGAATTGAAAGACACATTGGTAGGCACAACTGCACTCTTATTCGCTTCCAACCCTAAAGCCCCTGCTATCGCTATTAAAGAGTTCCGTAAAAAGAGCGATAGACCGTTACTTAAAGGTGCTTACATCGACTCTGGCATCTTCATTGGTGACGATCAACTAGGAATTCTAGTGGATCTTAAAACTAAGGAAGAACTTGTTGGAGAAATTATCGGACTGTTACGTTCACCAGCAGTAAATGTTATCTCTGGCCTTAAGTCAGCAGGTACAACTATTGCAGGTTTAGTTAAAACACTTGCCGAAAGAGAAAATTAATTATTACAAAAACAAAATTTTAAAAAAAAACAAAAATGGCTGACATTAAAAAATTAGCAGAAGAGTTAGTTAATCTTACAGTTAAAGATGTAAACGAATTAGCAACTATTCTTAAAGATGAGTACGGAATCGAACCAGCGGCTGCACCAGTAGCAGTGATGGCTGGACCTGCTGGTGGCGGAGACGCTGCTGCTGTTGAAGAGCAATCAGAATTTACTGTTATTCTTAAGAGTGCAGGAGCTTCTAAGTTAAACGTAGTTAAAGCAGTAAAAACGTTAACTGGCTTAGGTCTTAAAGAGGCAAAAGAATTAGTAGACGCAGCTCCAAAAGAGGTTAAAGAAAATGTTTCTAAAGATGAAGCAGAAGCTTTAAAAGCAGCCTTAGAAGAAGCAGGAGCTGAAGTTGAGCTTAAGTAATACAACCAAATAACACGTTCAAAAGACCCCTGATTTCAGAGGGTCTTTTGGCGTTTTTATAATTTTTCAATTCCATTAACATCAAACATTTACAATACCTTGTCATCAAAATATAACGAAAGAATAAATTTTGGGAAGATCGCTAAAGTGATTGATTACCCAGATTTTTTGGATGTACAGTTGAAATCGTTTCAAGAATTCTTCCAACTTCAGACTTCATCAGAAGATAGGAAATTCGAAGGTTTGTTTAAAGTATTTAGTGAAAATTTTCCTATCACCGATACTCGTAACATCTTCGTTTTAGAATTTCTTGATTACTTTGTTGATCCTCCAAGATATACTATACAAGAGTGTATTGAGCGTGGCTTAACTTATGCCGTACCTCTAAAAGCGAAGCTTAAATTAAGCTGTAATGACGCGGAACACGAAGACTTTGAAACAGTGGTTCAAGATGTATATCTTGGTACTCTACCTTACATGTCTCCTACAGGTTCTTTCATTATAAATGGTGCTGAACGCGTTATAGTTTCTCAGCTACACCGTTCGCCAGGTGTTTTCTTTGGTCAAAGTTACCATACAAACGGTACGAAGCTTTACTCTGCGAGGATTATTCCTTTCAAAGGAAGCTGGATAGAGTTTGCTACTGACGTTAATAACGTGATGTACGCTTACATCGATCGTAAAAAGAAATTCCCAGTTACTACCTTGCTAAGAGCAATCGGTTATGAAACTGATAAAGATATATTGGACTTATTTGGATTAGCAGAAGACGTAAAAGTTTCGAAAGCTGGTTTGAAAAAAGTACTTGGTCGAAGGCTAGCTGCTAGAGTTCTGCGTTCATGGATAGAAGATTTTGTGGATGAGGATACAGGTGAGGTAGTATCTATTGAACGTAATGAAGTTGTCATTGAGCGTGATACAGTTCTTGAAGAAGAACACATTGATGAAATAATAGAATCTGGCGTTAAGTCAATTATATTAAGTAAAGAAAATGATGACAAAAACGATTTTCAAATTATTCTAAATACCCTACAAAAAGATACTTCAAATTCAGGTAAGGAAGCTGTAGAGCACATCTACAGACAACTTAGAAATACTGATCCACCAGATGAAGAAACAGCTCGTGGTATTATAGAGCGGCTATTCTTCTCTGATAAAAGATATGATCTTGGAGAAGTAGGACGTTACAGAATTAACAAAAAATTAGAGTTAGCCATCGATAATAATATTAGAGTATTAACCAATGAAGATATTATATCAATTATTCAATACCTTATTGAATTAGTAAATTCTAGAACAGATGTTGATGATATTGACCACTTAAGTAATAGAAGAGTTAGAACGGTTGGTGAACAATTATATAACCAATTTGGAGTAGGGCTTGCCCGTATGGCGCGTACTATCAGAGAGCGCATGAATATTCGCGATAACGAGGTGTTTACTCCAACTGATTTGGTGAACGCTAGAACGTTATCGTCCGTTATAAATTCATTCTTTGGTACGAATCAGCTTTCTCAGTTTATGGATCAAACCAATCCACTCGCTGAGGTTACGCACAAAAGAAGAATGTCTGCGCTAGGTCCCGGTGGACTTTCAAGGGAGCGTGCAGGTTTTGAGGTAAGGGATGTTCATTATACACATTATGGACGTCTTTGTACGATTGAAACTCCTGAGGGACCTAATATTGGTCTTATTTCTTCTCTTTGTGTCCATGCAAAAATTAACAATCTTGGTTTTATTGAAACTCCTTATCTTAAAGTAGACAACGGACGTGTAAAAATAGAAGAAGAGGTAATATACCTAAGTGCAGAAGAAGAAGATGAGCACACTATTGCTCAGGCTAATTCTCCGATGGATGCTAAAGGTAATCTTACTAATGATCTTGTAAAAGCAAGATTTGAAGGTGATTTTCCAATCGCAGATAAAGGCACCATTCATTATATGGATGTAGCGCCAAATCAGATTGTGTCTATCGCTGCATCATTAATTCCTTTCTTAGAACATGACGACGCTAACCGTGCATTAATGGGTTCAAATATGCAACGTCAAGCGGTACCTATTATGAATCCTCACGCTCCAATAGTTGGAACAGGATTAGAGGCCCAGGTAGCGAAGGATTCGCGTACACAATTAGTCGCTAAAGCTAACGGTGTAGTTGAATTTGTTGATGCTGATGAAATCAGAATCAAATATGAAATGAGTGAGGATGATATTCTATCTTCATTTACTGGAGATACTGAAACGTATCACATTACCAAGTTCAGAAGAACGAATCAGAATATGACTGTAAACCTTAGACCAATTGTGGTAAAAGGTGATAAAGTTGTGGAAGGTCAGGTGCTTAGTGAAGGTTATGGTACACAGGGCGGTGAACTTGCATTGGGTAGAAATCTTAAAGTAGCGTTCATGCCTTGGCAAGGATATAACTTTGAAGATGCTATTGTGATTTCTGAAAAAGTAGTTAAAGAAGATTATTTCACTTCAATTCATATTACAGAACATGATGTGGAGGTTAGAGATACCAAAAGAGGTATTGAAGAACTTACAAATGATATTCCTAACGTAAGTGAAGATGCTACTAAAAACTTAGATGAAAATGGATTAATTAGAGTAGGTGCTCGTATTAAAGAAGGCGATATTTTGATTGGAAAAATTACGCCTAAAGGTGAGTCTGAGCCATCTCCAGAAGAAAAACTGCTACGTGCCATTTTTGGTGATAAAGCAGGTGATGTAAAAGATGCTTCATTGAAAGCTACTCCATCAAAAGAAGGTGTGGTTATCGCAAAGCAGCTTTTTGTGAGAAGAAAGAAAGATAGAGCGAATAAAGCGGATGATAAAACGAAACTAACCAAGTTAGAAAACGATTATTTAAACGAGGTAGATAAGCTAAGAGCTGTTCTTCTAGATAAGCTTTATAAAGTAGTGAATGGAAAAACATCTGCAGGTGTACAAAATGTATACTACGAAGATGTTATACCTAAGGGTACTAAGTTCACACTTAAGAACTTGGCAACTATCGATTTTACCACTGTGTCCTACAATAATTGGACATCTGACGCAAGTAAGAACGATTTAATTGGTAAAATACTTACTAATTACAAAGCAAAATACACGGACATATCTACTACATACAAACGCGAACAGTTTGCGATAAGTGTAGGTGATGAATTACCTACTGGAATTTTAAAACTAGCTAAAGTTTATCTAGCTAAAAAACGAAAACTAAAAGTAGGAGATAAGATGGCGGGTAGACACGGTAACAAAGGTATCGTAGCTCGCATAGTTCCTGAAGAAGATATGCCATATCTTGAAGATGGAACCCCCGTAGAAATTGTACTTAATCCATTAGGAGTACCGTCACGTATGAACTTAGGACAGATTTATGAAACTGTTCTCGGATGGGCTGGTATGGAGTTAGGATTGAATTTCGGTACGCCAATCTTTGATGGAGCTTCTGAAGCGGAAATCAATGAGCAGGTTACCAAAGCAGGTATTCCGGTAAATGGATCTGCGCAATTATACAATGGTCTTACTGGTGAAAAATTCCACCAAAGAACTACTGTGGGAATCATGTACATGCTTAAACTAGGCCATATGGTGGATGATAAGATGCACTCGCGTTCTATCGGACCATATTCACTTATTACACAACAACCGTTGGGTGGTAAGGCTCAGTTTGGTGGACAACGTTTTGGCGAGATGGAGGTTTGGGCACTTGAGGCATTCGGTGCTGCTAACATACTACGTGAGATATTAACTGTAAAATCAGATGATATTGTAGGTAGAGCTAAGGCGTACGAAGCGATTGTTAAAGGAGAAAATATGCCAGAACCAGGACTTCCTGAGTCATTCAACGTATTACTTCATGAGTTAAGAGGTTTAGGTATCGAAATTACCTTTGATTAATAATATTTAAATTAGGATAAAGTAAAATGTCAAATAAAAAAGACGTAAAAGTAAAATCTAATTTTAAGAAACTTAGAATTGGTTTATCATCTCCAGAAGTTATATTACAACGTTCTTTTGGTGAGGTTACAAAACCAGAAACAATAAACTACAGATCTTATAAACCAGAGATGGGTGGATTATTCTGTGAAAGAATATTTGGTCCCGTGAAAGATTATGAGTGTCACTGTGGTAAATATAAGCGAATTAGATACAAGGGTATAGTTTGCGATAGATGCGGTGTAGAGGTTACCGAGAAAAAAGTACGTAGAGAGCGCATGGGACATATCGAGTTGGTAGTTCCAATAGTTCATATCTGGTATTTCAAGTCGCTACCTAACAAAATCGGTTACTTAATAGGTCTCCCTTCTAAGAAATTAGAAATGATTGTATACTACGAGCGCTATATCGTTATACAAGCGGGCCAAAAAGAAGCGGATGGTGTAAATTACCTCGATTTTCTTACGGAAGAAGAATACCTTGATATTTTAGATTCATTACCAAAAGAAAATCAATATCTTGACGATAATGATCCAAATAAATTTATCGCTAAAATGGGTGGTGAAGCAATTTGGGATTTATTATCTCGTCTTGATTTAGACGGTTTGTCATTTAGTTTGAGACATCAAGCAGCAAATGAGACCTCGCAACAACGTAAAAATGAGGCTTTAAAAAGACTTAACGTTATTGAAGGATTCCGTGCTTCTAAATTAACAGGTGAAAATCGTCCTGAATGGATGATTTTAAAAATGCTTCCAGTAATCCCACCAGAACTAAGACCATTGGTTCCATTGGATGGAGGTAGATTTGCTACTTCTGATTTAAATGATCTTTACAGAAGAGTTATTATCAGAAATAATCGTCTTAAAAGACTCATGGAGATCAAAGCTCCAGAGGTTATCTTGAGAAATGAGAAACGTATGCTTCAAGAAGCTGTAGACTCATTATTAGATAATACAAGAAGAGCTAACGCTGTAAAAGCGAATGGTAACAGACCCTTAAAATCTTTGAGTGATATGCTCAAAGGAAAACAAGGCCGTTTCCGTCAAAACTTATTGGGTAAACGTGTCGACTATTCGGGTCGTTCTGTTATCGTAGTAGGTCCAAAATTAAAATTACACGAGTGTGGTTTACCAAAAGGGATGGCTGCAGAGCTTTTCAAACCATTTATTATTCGAAAATTAATAGAGCGTGGTATTGTTAAAACGGTAAAGTCTGCAAAGAAAATTGTAGATAAAAAAGAACCTGTTATTTGGGAAATATTAGAAAATATCCTGAAAGGACATCCAATTCTGCTTAACCGTGCTCCAACGCTACACAGATTGGGTATACAAGCATTCCAACCTAAATTAGTGGAAGGTAAGGCAATTCGTCTTCATCCTCTTGTTTGTACTGGATTTAACGCTGATTTTGACGGTGATCAAATGGCTGTGCACGTACCTTTAGGTAATGCAGCAATTTTGGAGGCTCAAATATTAATGCTTGCTTCTCATAATATACTTAACCCTGCAAACGGTGCTCCAATTGCGGTGCCATCGCAAGACATGGTTTTGGGTCTTTATTACATGACCAAAATGAGAAGAACTACCGACACTGAAATAGTAGTTGGTCAAGGGCTTACGTTCTATAGTTTTGAAGAAGTCGAGATTGCATACAATGAAGGTAGAGCTAACCTAAACGCTGTTATCAAAGTAAGAACAAAGGTTCTAGAAAATGGCGAGTTAGTTAATAGGATTATTGAGACCTCTGTAGGTCGTGTGATATTTAACTTACACGTTCCTGAAGAAATAGGTTTTATTAATACGTTGCTTACAAAAAAATCGCTACGAGATATCATTGGAGATATGATAAAATCAGTAGGGGTTGCACGTACGGCTAAATTCTTAGACGCGATAAAAGAATTAGGTTTCTATTATGCATTTAGAGGAGGACTATCGTTCAATATTTCAGATGTTCTTGTTCCATCTACAAAAGAAGCATTAGTTGAGTCTGCACGTGTTGAGGTTGCTGAAATTACGAGTAACTACGAAAACGGTTTTATTACAAATAACGAGCGTTATAACCAAGTAATTGATATCTGGACTAGAATTAACTCTAGAGTAGCAGATGCATTGCTTCACGATATTGCAACAGATAATCAAGGTTTCAATCCTATTTATATGATGCTTGATTCAGGAGCAAGGGGTTCTAAAGAGCAGATTCGTCAGCTTGGAGGTATGAGGGGACTTATGGCTAAACCTCAAAAGAAAATAGGCGCAGGAGGAACAGGTGAAATTATCGAAAATCCAATTCTTTCTAACTTTAGAGAAGGATTGTCAATTCTTGAATACTTTATCTCTACGCACGGTGCTCGTAAAGGTCTTGCAGATACGGCCTTGAAAACAGCGGATGCGGGTTATTTAACCAGAAGACTTCATGATGTAGCTCAAGATGTAGTGGTATCGATCGAAGATTGTGGCACACTTCGTGGTTTTGAGGTTCGTACATTGAAAGAAAATGATGAGGTTATAGATAGTTTACGCGATAGAATTGAAGGTAGAGTTTCTTTACTTGATATTCATCACCCAGAAACTGGCGAACTTCTGATTGCTGCCAATGAAGAGATTACGGATAAATTAGCGGATGTAATTGAAGATTCTGGAATTGAATCAGTAGAAATTCGTTCTGTAATGACATGTGAGTCTCGCAGAGGTGTTTGTACTAAATGTTATGGAAGAAATCTTGCAACAGGTAGAACGGTACAAGAAGGTGAAGCCGTAGGTGTTATCGCTGCTCAGTCTATTGGTGAGCCAGGTACTCAGCTTACACTTAGAACATTCCACGTGGGTGGTACAGCGTCTAACATTGCACAAGATTCAATGCATATCGCAAAAGCGAATGGTATTATAGAATTTGATGAGGTTAAAACGGTTCCTGGAAAAGACTCAAATGGCGATAATGTAAGCATTGTTGTCGGAAGATCTGGAGAAGCTAAAATAATTGATTCAAAAACGAAGGATGTATTATTCTTGACGAATATTCCTTATGGTTCATTCTTATACGTTGAAGAAAAAGCAAAGATTACAAAAGGTGACAAGATTTGTTCTTGGGATCCTTACAATGCGGTTATACTTTCTGATCTTGATGGTAAAGTAGAGTTTGTTGATCTTAAAGAAGGTATTTCCTTCACTGTTGAGATGGACGAAGCTACTGGTTATAAAGAGAAAGTAGTGACTGATTCTCGAGATAAAAAAGTGAATCCGGCGGTTCATATAGTTGGTAAAGGAGGAGAAGTACTTAAGGAACTTAACGTTCCTGTAGGAGCTCACCTTTCTATAGAAGACGGTGCGAAAGTATCTGCGGGTACCATTATTGCAAAAATTCCTAGAGTTGTAGGTAAAACAAGCGATATTACCGGTGGACTTCCAAGAGTAACGGAGCTTTTTGAAGCGCGTAATCCTTCTAATCCAGCAGTTGTTTCTGAGATAGATGGTGTTGTTACCTACGGAGGTATCAAACGTGGTAATAGAGAGGTTACTATAGAATCAAGAGAAGGAATTTCTAAGAAATATCTTATTTCTTTATCTAAGCACATATTGGTGCAAGATGGAGACTTTGTAAGAGCTGGAACTCCTTTATCTGATGGGTCTATTACACCTCAAGATATTCTTTCTATTGAAGGTATAAGTGCAGTACAAAACTATATAGTTAATGGTATTCAAGAGGTATATCGTCTACAAGGTGTACGTATAAACGATAAGCATATCGAGGTTATCATTAAGCAAATGATGCAAAAAGTTGCGGTAATTGAAGCAGGTGATACTAAATTCTTAGAAGGATCTGCAGTTGATAAATTAGAGTTCAAAGAGGAAAATGATGAATTATACGATAAGCGTGTGGTTCTGGAGCCAGGAGATTCTAACGAAGTTAAAGCAGGTGAGATTATCAGTCTTAGAAGATTGAGAGATCTTAACTCTTCGCTAAAAAGAAAGGATATGAAAGTGATTGAGGTAAGAGAGGCTTTACCAGCTACTTCAGGACCTTTATTGCAAGGTATTACCAAAGCATCATTAGGTACTTACAGTTTTATGTCAGCAGCGTCGTTCCAAGAGACTACAAAAGTGTTAAACGAAGCTGCAATTGCAGGTAAGGTTGACGAGATGTTAGGTCTTAAAGAGAATGTAATTGTAGGACATCTAATACCAGCAGGTACAGGTCTTAGAATGTATGAAAACCTAGTAGTAGGTTCTCAAGAGGAGTTTGATTTATTAAAAGCGGCTAAAGCAGAAGTAATGAGTTCTTCTACCGAAATGGTTAACTAATCTCTAACAAAGAGATTCTCAATAATTCAAATGGGCTACTAGATTTCTAGTAGCCCATTTTTGTTGAACTAAAATATAGTATAGACAATGATCTGTGGGCTTGAGTTTAATAGTGCTACCGTTTATGGTAGGCTTTGAAGATCAACCATAAATTGTTTCAAGTAATGTATGGTTTTACGTAAAAAAATACGTTGTTTTGAACTATGGCAGAACCAATTAAAGGAAATCATATAGATATAGAATTGACAGAAGAAATAGCAGACGGTATATATAGTAACTTAGCCATTATATCGCATTCTAATTCTGAGTTTGTAATAGATTTTATTCGGTTATTACCTGGTGTTCCTAAAGCTAAAGTTAAAAGTAGAATTTTGCTCAGCCCACAACATGCCAAGAGACTTCATCAGGCTTTGTATGAGAATATTCGCAAGTTTGAAGCTCAGTTCGGAGAGATAGAAATGCAAGAAAGTGCACCACAATTTCCGCCTATGAGCTTTGGACCAACAGGGGAAGCATAACTAGTTTCAAGCCTTGCTAGGTTTATACGTTTACGTATAAACCTAGCAATTCGAAGATGTTTACTAGGATAAAATCTACTTAAATATCTTTTCTAAAATCTTTTCTGTGATTAGATATGTTGGTTTTACTCCCGTAGTTCCAAGTCCGCCACTAGCTAAGGTACTACCCGTTTCTAAAGGGTTATCGGAAGCGTAATACGCATAGTTTACTATCACATTTGGATTTATACTCTTTCTTATTTTAGAGTGAGCTTGAATAGCTTTTTGATAATGCGCTCCTTCCATTTCTAGGCCAGTTGCGCCCCAAGTACTCTTCAGAAAATAACGAAGTAAGTCTTCGTTTTGCAAGGATGTTCCTAATACGGAGATCATAGTCCCTTCGTAAACATCTAAATCTAATCCTTCAAAATCTTGCTTGTTTAGTCCGTTTTCAAAGGGATAATTATCTGCTGTGCCCTCAAATATATGTGCTGAAGGAATCATAATATCACCTTTTCCTCCTTCTAAAATTCCTGCTTTCCCCATAATAGATATGGATGCTACGTTTAGATAATTCACAGTAGCTTCGTCTGGTTTATAGGGTTTAAGAAGCTCATCCATAGTTTCATAAGCCTGTTCTCCAAAAGCATAGTCCATTACAACAAGTACAGGTTTTTCTGCTTCTGTGGAATTGCTTAATCGTTCAGCCAGCTCTCCAGACATATATTTAGCAGTATCAAAAATTTGAACATCAATGTTTGTCCCGCTAGTATCCGCAATAAAAATCATTCCTTCTTTCTCGGCAACTTTTGCTACTGTTTCTCGATACTTTGTACTGCGACTTAGTTCCTCGTAGATGCCTAATTTATCTTTATCCTTGAGTTTATTTTTAAGTGCATGGGGTGCAAAGAGTGTATTCTGCACACTATGCATATTTGCACTAATGATGTGAATGGGTCTATGAATTAGGTCGTGTTTGTGTAGTTCTCTCTTAATGTTATCAGCCCACATCTCACCGTGTATGTGTTGGCCAAGTCGTTCCCTAAGTACTGCACTAAAAGTCACTGTTCGCTTGGTTTGCAATAATTCCTCATCTAAGGCCAGTTTACCTAACCAAAAAATAATATGTATGAAGCGGTCAGGATTTTCGGCACTTTTAAAATTATCATAAATATCTTTAACTTCTTTGTAAGTGCGTCCCAAGATATTTGCTGTATGCATTAGCGTGACTTCCTGCTCATCCTTTGTTAATGCTTTTTTTTGTTGTATCGCTGCTTCTAGTTTTTGCCAATCACGATTTACTGCACCTTCTTCATTTATTAAAACACTGCGCATTATCTTATGACTTTCAATAAACAGAAAGGTAATATGGGTAAGAATATCATAGATTTCTGATCTACCACGAGTTATCTCTATGTTCATTTGCTCAGCATCTATTCGGTAGCAGTTTCTTCTCCTTTTAGGCGGAATTATCGCTTTAAAATAAGAACCGTCGTAACCTTCATCGCTCGTTAAATTAATGTAGCGACATTCTTCTATACCTATTGGTAATCTATCGATGACATAATTTAAACCAGCTAATTCTACTTTATCTTGAGCTATGCTTCCATATATTTCTGGTCTAAGGGTTAGTAATGATTCCCTTAATGTAGAGCCACTTACGCCCATTGGCTTATAAAATCCTCGATTAAACAAGTGACGCATAGTGACATAAAGTCGTTGGATTGCACCTGTACTTTCTTGAGCCCTGCTGCGGTGATGCGGTGTATTTTTAATCATAATTATAGAGTTAAAGTTATGCTTTTAAGTGGAATTCTAACTATTACAAAGATATTCTGTAGAAAAATACACTTCGATATTGCCTCGCATGTATAAATGTTACTAGACGTGTTCATCTTAAGACCTTTCGGTGTGAATTTATGATGAAACGTAACACAAAACAAGATTATTGCGGTTTGACACTTAGTTATCTTGTTGAAGATCGTATGTTAAATGGGATTTAGCATCCAATCCAAAATTCTACTGCACTTGTCTTCACATGCCGGGTAGTAGTGTTGGTGAATTCGCTTGTGATTGCCTGAACTGGTGGGAGCTCCCCACCAAAACTCTGCCATTACTAAAGGTCTTAGTTGATGTATAAATGCATATTGTATTAACTTGGGCGCAGCACATTCCCCTGCTCCAGCCGGAGGGTTGTCAAATAGCTGATTAGGTGTTTTTGTCTGTCCTGAACAGTTTAGAAATTTATAGGCCTCAAAAAGTTGGTTTTGCAACGCTTGAGAGTGCACTTTTCGCTTTTCTTTAAGTTTTATAAGTTCGCTCATAGCTTTACAGCCGGCGAGTTCTATTTCTTTTATCTGATCATTTAAAATCTTGAGTGCTCGCATACCTCGGTTTAGAAATTCATTTTCATTTAGCGAGTCGAAAACGGGTGGTACAAAGTAGCTGTGGTGGTTTGCATCAGCGAGTTTACCACTAAAAGCGGCAAGAAAACCCAACTCAATAGCTGATGTTTGCACTACTAGTATGCCAAACATCTTGCCGACAGGCTTGTTCAAGTTTTCTTCCTCCAGCCCAAAGTTATGCTGCCATTCAGTTTGGGTTTTGAGGTGCTCTTGAAGCTGACTTACTGCTCGATTTACAAGTTCATGTGGTTGTTGAGGTACAACAAACGGATCATTGAGCTTTTCGGGCAAAGCAATGTCTCTGATGTCTGAGGTGTATTTGATTATTTTCTGCATCGGGTAAAACTAGGCTCAGAATCTATGCTTTATACTTGTCTTCATACACTGTCTTTACATTTGTTTTAATTGGTTGCTGCGTACAAGATGTGTGTCATCATATACATCTTATGATATTCTTAACAATACGACCAATTGACCAATACTTATTTATTATAAACTTAGACTTACCTTTTCCGCCATTGCTTTCTTGCTGCTTTACTATGAAATGACCATGCAACAATTCGACTACTTTTATTTCCTTGTCCCATTTCAATGGTTTCAACGCTATGAGCTTCTACTTTTTTTAGGGCAAAGTATATGTCTTTTAAATTACCATGCTTACTCACCAATGTGCTAAACCATAAAACTTGGTCTCTATAAGTAACACTCTCGGTAATCATATCTTTTAGAAAACGGAGTTCGCCACCTTTACACCATAACTCATTGTGTTGCCCGCCGAAACTGGCATTAGACTCTTGTGGCTTTTTACCTTTTAAATTTTTAATCTTGCGAAGATTACTCGAGATTGCGTCTTCCTCACTCGCATGAAAGGGTGGATTGCACACTGTTAGATCAAAAATCTCGTCTTCAGCTATAATTCCATCAAAAATACATTTACTATCTGATTGTAATCTGAGGTCAATATTTAAGTTATTCGATTTTGAAATCGCCTTAGCCATGGTAATTGACTTTGGTTCAATCTCAGATGCCACCCAAGACCATTTGTACTCGCAAGTCCCTATTATTGGATAGATACAGTTTGCTCCGGTGCCTATGTCTAAGCATCGGATATTAGCTCCTTTAGGAACTATCCCGTCATTTTCTTTTGCAAGCAAGTCGGCTGCGTAATGTATGTAATCGGCTCTACCTGGTATTGGTGGACAGAGAAATCCGTCAGGTATATCCCAATGATCTATACCATAATCAAACTTGAGAAGGGATTGATTAAGAAGTTTGACAGCATTTGAATTAAAGAAATCTAAGGTTTCAATACCGTACTTATTAACTGCCACATGATTGCCTAGTTCAGGAGTTTGAGCAATAAGTTTTTTAAAATCGTATCGGGTATTGTGCTTATTACGCGGATGAAGTTTAGATTTAACTTCTGGGTTAGCTATAGATTCTTCTGTTTTGGACATGGGTTGCAAAGGTAGGCGTAAGCAGAAGAATAAGTGGGTAGACTTAAAATAGTTTAGGATAGAACTTCCCAGTGTCTAAAATTATACGTAAATGTAATTCTACTTCTTAAGCGTAGCTAAAAATGGCTGCATATATTTTGTAATACGAATGTAATCAGGTTCTACTTCGTATATTGTTTTCTTTACTAAACGTGAAGAGGTTACTAACTTATCGACATCTAGTTTCTCAGATGCATAATAATTTTTAAATTCTTGTTTGCTTAGTTTACCGGCTTCAAGGTCTTGTCCTAGATTAGATAGTTGCTTTTCCAACGCTTTTTGCTCTTTTAGGTTACTGTTAAATTGTCCCATATTATGCTTGTATACTTTTCGTATGGACTTATATCTACTTAAGTTATTTCCCATTTCAAACCCAATAGTGTCTGTGTAATGATTCTGGAATACAAGCAAAACACTGTCGATATACTTGGCGCGATAACTAAAAATAGAAATATCTAATGACAGGTTCTCTTGGTTTTGTCTTAAACTGTCTTGTAAGGAAGTCAAATGTTTTAATTCCTCTTGGTGAAGCCTAGAACATCCGCTCATAGTTATAAAAAGTGTAAAAACAGAAAGTAACATTGTTACTTTATTATTAGGATTAACAATACATTTGAACATTCTGGCAAAGAAAAATAGAAATAGCGTTAAAAAGATAAAACACTTACTTTTTTTAAGAGATGTTTTTATCATTGCCTTGAGTGCCTATGGTGGCCCCAACATGCACATTGCCTTATACCAAAAACGTTTGGTGGAATCAAAAAGCTACTTAACCAATGATGAGCTTCTTGAATATTATTCTCTCTGTCAAATGCTTCCAGGACCTTCCTCTACGCAGACCCTTATGAGTATTGGCTATCAATTTGGTGGTAGGGTACTTGCTTTTTTAACACTTTTGGTTTGGGTGTTGCCCGCATTTATTTTACTTACGGCTAGTGCTATTTTTATTGGGGCGTTTCAAGAACAAGCGCTACAATATTTACGATTTGTACAGCCTGTTGCTGTTGCCTTTGTTATGGTAGCAGGTATAAAAATGATTAAAAAATCCATTCATAATCGGCAGGGATATTTGTTGGCTGGCATGGCATTTTTAGTAACAGCATTACTTAGGCATCCTTTAGATACTGTTGTAAATATGAAAACACCCTGGATGTTTCCTATAGTTTTAGTTTTAGGAGGGTTATTTTCTTTCTTTGATTTTAAAGGCAAGGTAGAACCGTACGAGCCCATTCAAATTAAATTTCCGTGGAGATCACTGATTGCTTTTGTGTTAGTCTTTATACTTGCTGGTGTCATAGGGAAATTGAGTTCAAATAGATTAGTTATTCTTTTTGAGAATTGCTATAGGTTTGGCACTTTGGTTTTCGGCGGTGGAAATGTACTGATTCCTATGATGTTGGAGCAGTTTGTAAATCACGCTCATTATATGACTGCCGAGCAATTTTTGAATGGGGTAGGGCTGGTGCAGGCTATTCCTGGTCCAATTTTTTCTATTGCAAGCTACACCGGAGCTACTGCGATGCAAGGATTTGGTGTAATGAATCAGGTCGCAGGGAGTTTTGTGAGTACGATAGGTATCTTTTTACCCGGAGCATTACTCATTTTCTTTGTTTTTCCAATTTGGAAAAGGATAAAAAGTCATCCAATCATAGTAAAAGCGCTACCCGGTGTTGTTGCGACTTCTTGTGGATTAGTTTTGGCTGCAGCGTATCTTATGTTCTTGCCTGTAGGACTTAATTGGGTAGAAGAAGGTAGTTTTTACTATACTAATCTTAAAGAAATTGATACCGTAAACTACACCAAGGTAAGCACAATAATTTTCACGAGTGCATTGCTACTCAATACCAAAATCAAATCGCCGTGGTACATAGTGGTAGCTATTTTGTGCGGGGTACTGCTGCCCTAGCAACATATCTTTTTTCAGATCTAAAGAGTAATCTAATACTTTCCGAAAGTTAGTCTTAGGTAACACCGCCTTTTTTTAATACTTGAAGATTTTTGAAACCTATATATTATGTAAATTTCAGAGTTCGTGACGTTAAATTAAATGGGTACTATTTAAAAGTCAGGTATACAGGTGAGGAGTTTTAAGTAGCTTTACGCTATTAAAGTGAAGCAGAATAAGTTAAAATGTCACAAAAGATAAAAATAAAGACAGAATATCACTGTAGATGAGATGAAGTAAAGTCTCTAGCTTATTCCATCACGTTCTACCGCATTATTAATCTTTATTATCATACCTTGAAGGGCCTTACCTGGTCCAACTTCAGTGAATTTTAATGCTCCGTCTGAAATCATGTTTTGGACACTTTGTGTCCATTTTACAGATGAAGTTAGTTGCGAAATGAGATTTGCCTTAATGCTGTCAGGATTTGTTTCTCCATAAGTACTTACGTTTTGATAAACAGGGCAAATAGGCATTGAAAAAACCGTATTTTCAATAGCTTTGGCGAGTTCTTCTCTTGCCGGTTCCATGAGAGGTGAATGAAACGCTCCACCTACTGGCAGTTTTAAAGCTCTGCGAGCACCTTTTTCTGTTAATGCTGAGCAGGCAAGTTCAATACCTTCATTACTGCCAGAGATTACAAGTTGACCAGGGCAGTTGTAATTAGCGGCAACAACAACTTCACTAATACTAGCACAAACTTGTTCTACTATTTCATCTTCTAAACCGATAATAGCGGCCATAGTACTAGGATTTGCTTCACAGGCTCTCTGCATGGCATTAGCACGAATCGCTACTAATCGGAGTCCATCTTCAAATGCTAGACAATTAGAGGCGACCAAGGCAGAGATCTCACCTAAACTGTGCCCAGCAACCATATCTGGTTTAAAATTGGCAATAGTTTTTGCAAGTATAACAGAATGAAGGAATACAGCAGGTTGTGTAATATTGGTTTGTTTTAAGCCTTCGTCTGTTCCGGAAAACATCTCATCTGTTATCCGGAAGCCTAATATCTCATTGGCTTTTTCGAATAATGCTTTTGCTTCAACATTATTTTCATAAAGTTCCTTGCCCATTCCTACAAATTGGGCTCCTTGTCCAGGGAATACATATGCGTTCATTTTTTTAGTGTTTTATAGGTTAATAAAGTCTCCTTTTCCAAAGAGGAAGTAAACTCAAAATATTCACTCCATATTTCAATTCTGAAAATAGCTGCCGAAAAAGGGCTTATTTTATTATAGTTTGATCTCTGCCTGGACCTACGGATATGATACTTATAGGTACATTAATTTGGTGTTCTATGCTACTAATATAGTTCTTGAATGACTGAGGTAACTCCCCGTGAGATTTACACTGTGTTATATCTTCTTGCCAACCAGGATGAGCCTCATATACGGATTTGAAATTGTCCGCATTCAAATCAAATGGGACCTGGTTTGTTTCGATCAAGTCACCTTTGTAACTCGTACCAACCATGACTTCATCAATACCACTTAGACAGTCTGCTTTCATCATGCAAAGCTCATCGACACCGCTTAACATGATGGCATATTTTAGAGCAACAAGATCTAACCATCCAGTTCTACGTGGTCTACCTGTAGTGGCTCCAAATTCATTTCCAACGGTACGAATATGTTCGCCCATTTCATTGTCTAGTTCTGAAGGAAAAGGACCGCTACCTACACGAGTACAATACGCTTTAAATATACCTTTTACCTTATGTATATGTTTTGGAGCTATTCCTAAGCCAGTGCTAACACCACCAACGGTTGTATTACTGCTTGTAACAAAAGGATATGAACCAAAATCTATGTCCAACATGCTACCCTGTGCGCCTTCAGCAAGTATTTTATCGCCATTTGTAATATGCTCATTTACAAGGTATTCGCTATTGACAAATTGAAATTTTCTAAGCCGTTCCACAGCTGTAAAAAATTCCTCTTCCATTGCATTTAGATCAAAATCTGTGAATCCAAATTGCTCAACAACTTCTAGGGAGCGTAGTTTCTTTTCATGGTAATTTTGTTCAAAATTAGGTGCGAATAACTCACCTATTCGTAATCCCCCTCGGCCAATTTTTTCTCGATAAGTTGGGCCTATACCTCTTAAGGTGCTACCTATTTTTTTATCCCCTTTGCTCCATTCGCTTGCTGCATCAAGTATTTTGTGTGTAGGCATAATTATGTGAGCCTTGTAGGAGATGCGCAAGTTTTCTTTTACGTTAGCTCCAGCAGCAGTAGTACGGTCTATTTCTTCCATGAATCGTACAGGATCTATAACAACACCATTGCCAATAATATTTACACAACCGTCATGAAATATTCCAGAAGGAATAGTGTTTAATACGTGCTTTTGGCCATTAAATTCGAGAGAGTGTCCTGCATTGGGTCCCCCTTGAAAACGGGCTACAACCTTATATTTAGGTGTAAGATAATCCGCTATTTTTCCTTTGCCTTCGTCTCCCCATTGGAGGCCTAATAATACATCTACCATTTATTTTTTTTCTACTACTTTAACTTGATTGTCACAATTCATGCATAATCCTAGATCGTCTACCAGTGGATCCCCAAACAGATTAAGCGAGTGTCTAGATACTTCAAAGTTTAGCAATTCTGCCATTTTAGAAGTGATTTGTTGAATGCGTGGGTCACAGAATTCCATTACCTTACCGCAGGTGTTGCATATGATGTGATCGTGCTGTTTATAACCATATGCTTGCTCAAATTGGGCCATGTTTTGTCCAAATTGGTGTTTGATAACTAAACCACATTCCTGTAATAAATCTAGCGTATTATATACGGTAGCTCGACTCACATGATAGTTGCGGTTTTTCATTTGAATATAGAGCGTATCTACATCAAAATGCTTTTTGTGACTATATATTTCATCCAGTATAGCATATCGCTCTGGTGTTTTACGTTGTCCTTTTTTTTCGAGGTACAATGTAAAAAGGTTTTTCACCTCATCTTTTATGCTAGTTATATCTTCCATTTATGGGTTTGTTATTTTAGGTAAGTTATCTAAGAAAATACGATTTACAGTAATATATTCATCAATTCCTTTTAATTCTCTCATTAATTTGTCAAGATGCTTTGTGTCAGCTACTTGAATTTTTAGCTTACCTATAAACGTTCCGTCCAAGGATTCAAAACTGATTGTTTTCATGTTTACTTTCAACTGTTTGGAAACAATGTCAGTAACTTTACTTACTAAACCGAGAGAATCGATACCCTTTATTTCAATTGCGGCTTCAAAGTCCTCCTCTATTTTCAACTCACTTGACCACCGTGCTTTAATAATTCTATAGCCAAATCGAGACATTAAATTAGCAGCATTTTTACAGGAAGTTTGATGAATTTTTATATCCCCCATAACGGTAATAAAGCCCATGACTTTATCTCCAGGAATAGGATTACAGCAACTTGCTAAGGTGTATCCCATATCAACATTAGCATCCCCCAAAATTAGCTCGTTAGAGGTTTGTGATTTAAGTTTTGCTTCTTCTCTATCAATGCCCGCTTTATGCCCGCTTTTTATAGCATCTATGAGGATTTCATTTAACTTGATTTTTTCTTTATCTATGCTTCCTGTTCCTATTCTAAAGGTTAACTCTAGTTCATCTTCAACGCCGTAATAAGCTACGAGTTTATTCAAGTGATCGGTTGTATAATCAAAGTTTGCATTTCTCATTTTGCGCGTTAACGCCTCTTTGCCAAGAGAGGCCACAATTCTCTTTTCATCTTTTAAGCTTTGCTTTATTTTAGTTCTTGCTTTAGTTGTTTTTGCAAATGATAACCAGTCTTTATTCGGTTTTTGCTTAGTCGAAGTGAGAATTTCAATTTGATCACCGTTTTGAATGACATAACTCAGCGGCACAAGTTTTCCATTAACCTTAGCGCCTAAACATTTTGCGCCGATTTCAGTGTGTATATCAAAAGCAAAGTCTAATGCGGTAGAACCTTTGGGAAGTTTTTTTATCATTCCTCTAGGAGTAAATGCGAACACTTCTTCGGCATACAAGCTCATTTTAAATTTATCTAAAAATTCAAGAGCGTTGCTATCTTGATCCTCTAAAACTTCTCGTATTTGCTTAATCCAGCTATCAAGACTGTTAGCTGCATCTTGATTTGAATTGCTGTCTTTGTATTTCCAGTGCGCTGCATATCCTTTTTCAGCAATTGCATCCATACGTGTAGTTCGTATTTGCACTTCTACCCATTGACCTCGAGGTCCCATAACCGTGGCATGTAAACTTTCATATCCGTTTGTTTTTGGTATAGATATCCAATCACGCATGCGTTCAGGATTAGGTTTAAAAATACTGGTGACTATGGAGTATACATTCCAACAATCCATCTTTTCATCTTCAGGATCACTGTCAATAATTATTCTGATAGCAAATAAGTCATATACATCCTCAAACTCCAATTGTTTGTTTTTCATCTTATTATAGATGCTGTATATGGATTTCGGTCGGCCTTTTATCTCATAGTTTATTTCAAGCTCATCGAGCTCTAATTTTATGGGCTTGATAAAGGAACGAATGAATCGATTTCTTTGCTCCTTTGTGGCATTTAGCTTAGTTTTTAATTCCTGATAAAGTGCTGGTTGAGTATATTTTAAAGAAAGATCTTCTAACTCCGATTTTATTGTGTACAAACCCAAACGGTGTGCAAGAGGAGCGTAAATGAAACTAGTTTCTGATGCAATTTTAAGTTGACCTTTATCACTCATGTGCTCTAACGTGCGCATATTATGCAGTCTATCACATAGTTTAATTAGAATAACCCTAACATCATCAGCCATGGTAAGCAGCATTTTACGAAAATTCTCTGCTTGCGGTGAGTTTGTATCAAATACTCCAGATATTTTCGTAAGACCATCGATTATGTTCGCTACCTTTTCACCAAACTCTACTTTAATGTCCCCTAGCTTTACATCAGTATCTTCTACTACGTCATGTAATAGAGCGCATACTATTGAAGTTGTCCCTAAACCTATTTCTTCTGCTGCAATTCGAGCAACGGCTATTGGATGAAAAATGTATGGCTCGCCAGATTTGCGACGCATGTCCTTGTGCGATTCCATCGCAAGATCAAACGCCTTTCGTATAATAGTAATATCACCTTTTTCGCGCGACCATTTGGATACGCGCAGCAACTGCCTATATTGATTTACGATTTCTTTATTTTCAGCTGTATTGTCAAATTTCAAGGTTCAAAGAAATAGGAGTACGAAGTTAACAATAATGTAAGGAAATGAAGTTAGACAATATAGTGATTTTCTCCCCATCTAAGGATTTACAACATGAAACAGCGGTATACTTATTTTACAATAGATTGGACAATATTATTAATGGTCTTGTTAATATAATCTTATGTAAAAGCATCTCCATATCTTATCCTATAAATTGAATTACCATACCAAATGCATTTTAAATGTAAGTGTTGTATGTATAAAGAAGGGCAAAAAAAAAGGAAACCGAAGTTTCCTTTTTTAAGATATTACGATTGTTCTTATCGAATTAGTGTAAGTGTACCGCTGTATTCGTACACTTCCTTATTAAGTGAAGTTACTTTGAGCGTGTATGCATAAACATCTTGTTGTACGGGTATACCTCTATATTCTCCGTTCCAAGGTTTGCTTTTGGTTACGATAG
>CAMDBP010000031.1 GCA_945889315.1 Chitinophaga pinensis | reverse complement strand
CTCAAGAAAGCATAGATAGTGTATGGGCTAAAGTGGAAACCCAATATCAACGTAGAGCTGACCTTATCCCTAATTTAGTGAATACCGTAAAGGGATACGCTGATTTTGAGCAGGAAACGCTTACTAAAGTAGTAGAAGCAAGAGCAAAGGCAACACAAACAACCATAGATCCTAGCAATATGACTGCAGCACAATTACAGAATTTTCAAGGTGCACAAGGAGAATTGTCAGGAGCGCTTTCTCGTCTTTTGGTAACCATAGAAAAATATCCGGATCTTAAAGCGAATCAAAATTTCTTGGAGCTGCAAGCTGAACTTGCAGGTACTGAAAATAGAATAGGAGTAGCGCGAGATAACTTTAACAGCGAGGCTAAAAATTACAATACCACTATTAAAAAATTCCCAACAAATCTAATTGCGGGTTTATTTAATTTTGAGGCTAAGCCTTATTTTGAAGCAGATGCTGGTTCTAAAAATGCACCTAAAGTTGAATTTTAATTGAATTTGATGGGTTTATTTAAGTGGGAGCCACTCACTTCGTACGAAGAGCTAAAAGTACTGCAAGCTATTGCTGATGCCGAGTTGGAAACATCTGGTGAGGTGAGGTTGCACATGGATAAGTGGTGTAAGACAGACCCGCTTTATAAAGCCAAAAATTTGTTTGCTCACTTAGGCATGGATAAAACCAAAGATCGGAATGGAGTCCTTATTTATGTAGCAGTTAAAGAAAAAAAATTTGCTATAGTTGGAGATGAAGGAATAAATAAAGTGGTCCCGGAAGATTTTTGGGAAAGCACAAAAGAAATAATTAAAATGCATCTTACTAAGGGAGAATTAGTGGCGGGTCTTGAAGCGGGAATTGCAGAAGTAGGCATTCAGCTCAAACAATTTTTTCCTTACCAAAGTCACGATGAAAATGAATTGCCAAACGAAATAAGCTATGGGTAGAAAAACAGGATTACTTATTTTACTCATTAGTTGTGTAATTGCAGGAGCTAAGGAACCACCTAATGCACCAATAAATGCACGTTGGGTTAACGATTTTGCGAACGTATTAGAGTCTGATCAAGAGCTATTCTTGTTACAAAAACTCAAAGCCTATTACGATTCTACATCCACCGAAATAGTTATTGTGACTGAAAGTTCATTAGAAGGTGACGATGCCTTTGATTACAGCTATCGATTAGTTGAAAAATGGAAAATTGGTCAGGCGGGTAAGGATAATGGAATACTCGTATTTGCTGCCATTAACGATCGAAAAATATTTATTCAAGTAGGTCGAGGAGCAGAAGGTTCTCTTCCGGATATGTATGCAAAACGAATAATTGAGAACATACTAAAACCTAATTTCAGAGAAAAGAATTACGGTAAAGGTTTTAACGAAGGTACAGATGCCATTATTCAGTATATGAATGGTGAGTTTGTAAATGACAATCCTGAAGGTACCAAAAAAGGAATGCCTTTTTGGTTGATAATAGTCATTTTTATCATAGTCTATATGCTCTTCAATCGTGGAGGTAACAACGGTAAAACATTCAATAAAAATAATAATCTCGGTAGCAACGCATTACCTTTTCTATTGTTAGCTAGCCTTGGAGGCGGCAGAGGTGGAAGTGGCGGTATGGGTGGAGGCGGTTTTGGAGGCGGTTTCGGCGGCGGAAGTTTTGGTGGTGGCGGTGCTGGCGGTAGTTGGTAAAAAAAATGGAAAATGTACTCTTTATAGACATAGAAACAGTTCCGCAAGCCAAGGGCTATGAAGCGCTAAGTGACAGATGGAAAAAATTATGGAACCAAAAAGCAAGTCACTTAGCTAAGAACGATGAAACGCCAGAAGAACTCTATCCCAGAGCAGGTATTTATGCGGAGTTTGGTAAAGTAATATGCATTAGTGTGGGGTATTTAGTAAAGTCTGCAGACGGTCGTAGTTTTAGAGTAAAGAGTTTTTATGGAGATAATGAGCGAGATATCTTACAAGATTTTTGTGACTTACTAGCTCAAAATTACTTTAGTAAAACACATTTTTTGTGCGCGCACAATGGGAAGGAATTTGATTTTCCTTATTTGTGTCGCCGTATTTTAGCCAATGCGATAGAAATGCCAGAAGTGCTTGATTTGGCAGGTAAAAAACCATGGGATATTCAACACCTAGATACCATGCAGCTTTGGAAATTTGGGGATTTTAAGAGTTACACATCTTTGGATTTATTAGCAGCGGTATTCGACCTACCTACACCTAAAGATGATTTAGATGGCAGCATGATAAACGAAGCATACTATCAGCATAATGAACTAGAACGAATAAAAAAATACTGTGAGAAAGATGTGTTGACCTTGGCATCTATTTTTTTAAGAATGAATAGCGAGCCAGCTTTGGCAGAAACAGAAATTAGTGTAGTATGATAAAAGCGATTTTCCCTGTACATTGGAAAGAGTATGAGTTGATTGATTCTGGCAACGGAATGAAATTAGAACAGTTTGGACAGCATGTACTGAGTAGACCTGAACCTCAAGCTATTTGGAGCCCACGACTTACCCAAGTAGAATGGGATAAAATGGCGACAGGGAGCTTCGCTCAGCAAGGTAGTCACAAGGGCGAATGGAAACTAAAAGGCAATGGTATTCCTTGGTTCATTAAATATGGCTTGGCTCAAGATATGATTAAGCTTAAACTTAACTTTACCCAGTTCAAACATATCGGTATTTTTCCGGAGCAAGCGGCTAACTGGGATTACATATACACACAAAGCAAAGCACTAGGTAGTAAGCCAAGCGTTTTAAATTTATTCGCTTACACAGGAGGTGCTTCACTTGCAGCAAAGGCTGCCGGAGTAGATGTGGTGCACGTAGATTCTATAAAACAAGTCGTTAATTGGGCCAACGAAAATCAAGAACTCAGCAAGCAAAATGGAATCAGATGGGTGGTTGAAGACGCGCTAAAATTTGTAAGTAGGGAAGTAAAGAGAGGTAAAAAATATCAAGGTATAATATTAGATCCTCCTGCATATGGTATTGGAACCAAAGGAGAGCGATGGAAATTAGAAGAGAAGCTGGGTATGCTTCTGGAGCAAGTAGCTCAATTACTGGATGATAAAGGTTTTTTAGTACTGAATGTCTATTCTTTGGGCTTGTCGCCATATATCATTCAAAATTTAATGACGGATTATTTCCCAAATAGAGAGGTAGATATCTCAGAGTTATGCTTACGATCCAGAACAGACCAAATTCTGCCTTTAGGCATAGTGGCTAGAATCTAAAAAACATAAGGGAGCAGCGCCCTTAGAACCTTATTTAAACTAACTACTACAAATACCAATATAATTAATTGGTTAGAATCTTTATGGATGTCTATATCTGTTCGTGCTTCTAGATTTTTGAAAAGCTCGACACAAATGTGATTAGAGATAAGTATGTAAAGCACTGGCTTTTGTCGAAGAAAATAATTAAATCTTTTCTTCTTTTTGGTGCGGTATATTTCTAGATGTTATATTTGACAACCTTTAAATGAGAAATCTTGTTTTTATTGTATTATTTCTTACCAATTTAAAAATTGTGCAAGCTCAAACTCCCACTTTAGCGGCGAGTAATTTAGCAGTGGTGTCCACATATTGTTCTCAAACAACGTTGTCGTGGACCAATGGTAATGGGAATGGCAGAATAGTCGTGGCGTCTAAAGGGGCCGCAAATGCAATAACCCCGGCTAATAACAGTTATTACTTGGCGAATGATAGTTTTGGAATAGGTCATGCGTTCTCAGCAAATCAGTTTGTGGTATATAACGGCACAGGGACTTCGGTGGTGATTGATAATCTAGAAACCAACACGACATATTATTTTGCAGTATTTGAATTTAACGGGGGAGGAAGTGTATTTAACTTCCGCACATCTTCTTATCCTGAAATAAATGTAACTACTAAAAATTTGGCGGTAAGTTTTAGTATTAACGATCCATATCAATGTCAAAGAGGCAATAGCTTTAATTTTACTAGTAGTGTAACTCAGACAGATGCCTCCACTGCTGTAACCTATAATTGGGATTTTGGTAACGGTATAAAATCAACCGTTGCTAATCCAACCTATTCGTATCCGACGCATAAGATTTATAACGTAGGCTTAAAAGTTAGTTCCTTTAGGTGTAAAGCAGAGTTTTATAAGCCAGACACGGTTGCACCTATGCCTGTGGTTAGTTTCGAGTTATTTAATGATTCCTTGTATAATGCTGCAACACAATGCTATACACGTCCAGATGGTCAAAATAATCAATTTTGGTTTAAAAATAAATCGTCGTTTGGTTCTCTAGTTGGAGCAACCTGGGATTATACATTCATCATGTGGCGCTTTGGGGATGGTGTCACAGACAACTCATGGAATTCAAGTCATTCGTATTCGATTCCAGGTACATATAATGTTAAATTAGTAGCCATCGGTTCAAAAAACAATATTGAATTTTGTTCGGATTCTTTTAGCTTAGTCATGACTGTGCTGCCTAGTCCTTTTGACAGTTCATTGCTAGATTATGATAGTGTAAAGTGCATAGTGGGTAATGTGTTCGATTTTAACTATAACTCGACTAATTCATTGTTCAATTATAGTTGGGATTTTGGAGATGGGACTAAAAGCAATGTGGCAAAAAACGTGCATTCCTATGCGTCTATAGGAAAGTATAAAATGTCTCTTAGCATAACCGATGATATCGGCTGCACCGGGAGTTATGTGGATAGTGTAAGAGTTATTCCACAACCTGTCAATGTCATTTCTGGGCTTGCTGGTAATTATTGTCAAAGTGCCATAGAGTATAATCTTACTACCACTTTGACAGGAGGTCAGTGGTTGGGTGATGTTAATACAGCTACCGGTAAATTTATTCCATCAAAATTGGGATTAAATACAATTGGCTATGCCGTAAACGAAAATGGCTGTAAAGATACCGCATTGGTTACTGCTACAGTAAATGAAGTACCGGTTTTTGAAATAGGTGCAGACACTGTTATCTGTTCAGGAACATCATTTACCAAACGTATTTCGCCTAAGGGAGCATCTGTTCTATGGAACACAAATAATACAGATTCTTTTTTATCTATTAATACGTTGGGTATGTATTGGGCGCAGCTCAGCAAAGGAGCATGCTCGTTTAGAGACAGTTTTGCGGTTCAAATGATTGGGGCTCCAGTTGTTAAATTGGGCGGCGATAGCCTGCTTTGCGGCGATGGTGTTAAATATATTAATGTAACTGCTCCTGAAGCTACCTATACGTGGAGTGATGGTTATGCAGGTGGCGGGGTTAGGCAAATAACGAAGTCAGGCACTTATTCAGTGGTGGTTACCAATAAATGCGGAACAGCTACGGATGATATTAATCTTACCTTCTTGGATTATGCGTGTCAAATATTTGTACCCGACGCGTTTAGCCCAAATGGTGATGGCCTCAATGACGTATTCAGAGCATCTGGCAATGTAGAAATAATTGGCTTGGAAGTGTATAACGTATGGGGGGAGAAGTTATATGAAGGGAAGGACGGACTCTTTTCTTGGGATGGTTATTCTGAAAATCAATTGGCTCCAGTAGGTCATTATTATTTCTTTATTCGATACCTTAATCCTGAGAATGGGTATGAGTATCCGCAATCCGTAAGTGGTGGATTGTACCTTACACGATAAACAACGCTTTATAGTAAAAATCGAATTCCAAATCGTAACGTTGGCATGTAAATGCGAACTTGTGGTGCTTCATTAGCATTGGTGTTAATTGGAATATTCATTTTCAGTCCTGCAAGTAGGATGGTATTAGGATCTAATTGGAAGTTTAGGTCTGCATGTCCAATGGCATTTAGTGCAAAATCGGATGGAGTGAATCCAGTATTTTTCTTAATTACATGGATGTATTTTTGATCAATGGCAAAACCTTCCGTTCGAATTTTAACGTCGTTATCTACTAAGTAATGTGCACCTAAACCTCCCCCTAGTTCGAAGAATGTACTATTAGGCAATCCCTGTATTTGGAGCTTTTTTGCAAATAGCAATTGAAGTCCAACATATTTTTGACGATAATGTAAATATGCATTCTTTTGAGCACCTTGACTTTGATCCCGTATGGCTCTAAGTTCTGGATGTATGACATCTAAGTACTGTAAATCTTCTTTTACTATCAAGAAATTAGTTTGGTAATAGCCAGGGATAATACTAAAAGATGCATATCGATCCAACTGATTTTTTATTTCTATTCCAAAACTAGTGTTGAAGTCTGATTTTTTTAACCGTTTAAATGAATCGCTTAAGACTTCTGGTTGGGATCCTACAGTGCTTATATTTAAAGCTGGCTCAATCATTAAGCCAAGTGATAATTGTGCTTGTGCCGTTCCAAATAATAAGATAGCTATACTGAAGATAATAAGTTTCATGACTTGCGAAGTAAATAATAAAATCTAGAAGTAAGTATAATAGCCGATAGTGTAAGTCCAATACTTAGCCCAATCCAAATCCCATTTACACCTTGTAAAAAGGAATAGGTGTTGGTAGAATGAGATAGTGCATAACCGATAGGCATGGCAACAATCCAATAGGCCACAAAAATGAGTATACTGGGTATATTGACATCATTAATACCTCTAAGTAAGCCTACGGATAGTGCTTGTAAACCGTCACCTAATTGAAAAATAGCAGCTAGTATAAGAAGTTGCGACCCCATTAGAATAACCTCAGGCTCTTGCGTAAACAGAGAAGCAAATTCGTGATTAAAGATAAAAAAAAGTAAGGCAAAGAACAACATGACGCCAATACCTAACTTATGACCCATAATCCCATATTGCCTCATATTGTGTCGATTGCCGTTGCCATATGCTTTTGCGGTGCAAATGCTGCTTCCTGCAGATATGCCACTCGCAATCATGTAAGTGAGTGAAGCAAGTGTAATAGCAAGATTATGTGCTGCCAGTTCTTTGGCGCCTATCCAGCCGGCCATAATAGCGGCTGCAGCAAACGCTGCCACCTCAAAAAAATACTGAAGTCCTGAGGGGAATCCCAGCCTAATAATTTGCTTGTAAAAATATATTCTGGAAGGACGCTTGAAGGAGTTTATGAAATCCGGATAACGAATAGGTGTTTGTTTAGATTTGAATAATAAATATGTCATTGCTATAGCCATGAATATACGCGATATAATCGTGGCGTAACCTGCTCCATTTAGTCCGTATGCCTGAAATCCCCAATGCCCGTAAATGAGAAGCCAGTTAAAAAGTATATTAATAAGCAATGCAATTAAGGTTATGGCCATACCGCCTTTGGTGTAGCCAAATCCATCGCAAAGCTGTTTGGAAAATAAAAAGAATAACATGGGCGTGAGCGACCATAGTAATAGTTTAAGATATGGAATAGACAACTGAGCAACTACGTCCGTTTGTTTAAACATTCCAAAATTGTAAATAATCCCCAGAATAACCAAAGAAGCCACTGCGGAAAGTGCAAAGGTCATTATAAAACAATCACGTGCCACGATGCTATAGGATGAGGTTTTATTTTTTCCTTGGAGCATACTAATGATGGTAGAATAGGCAATAGTCACACCCAATGGGAATACAGCAACTAAGAAATAGATACTGTTGCTAATCCCGGCGGCAGCAAGTTCTTCGTGTCCTAGATAACCCACCATTAAGGTGTCAAAAAAGCCGGTTAAAACGATGCCAATCTGCCCGATAATGATAGGCCAGCTAAGTTTGAGAATGTCGCGTAGGTAGGTGTTCAAAAAGATTATTTTAAGTCTGCAAAAGAAATTTGTAAAATGCAGTAAACAACATAGAATTTTGGATTTTTATCCGCACCAACCTATGCCGAAAGATCTCCTCAATTAAAGAGGCTGAAAAGGATGTATTACGCTACCTGAAAGAGCAGTTTAGGGGCTTCCGTGTACATGTTGGTGTTCACAAAAACAGCACTGGTATTACACGCAAATGCAGCTTGTAGGCCGTCTGATCGCTCTTCAATACTGGCAAACCAAGTGCTACTCGCGATAAGTTCGTCCCAGCACGTGCGCACTTCAAAGCCATATTGGCCTGTGTCATTTTTTGTTTTTACGTAGTTGGTCTGAAAGTGCATGTGTAATCGCAAGGTGTCCAGAAATTGGTGGCATTCTTTGAACGTACTAAATGATTTACTGGTAACTAATAAATTTACTTCCTGATCATAAAGCTCAAGGTGAAAAGTGGAGCCTCGCTCCTCGATAGTGTAAATTGGTCTTTTCATTTTATACTTAAATTAAAGTGTTTTAATACAAGCTGTAACGGCAATAAACAAGATACTAATATTATCATTAATTTGATAAAATTATTATCATTTGCCGTTTTATTAAATGTAATACATCAATCTGAATTTCCAACAACTTTAAAAATTTATACTAAAAAAAATATGAATGTTTACATCTTGACAAGTTTGGACGTATGCCACTATAACTTTGTCCTTGATAATATAGAATAGAAGTGTCACACAGATTTTCATATATATACTTGGTGCTTATTGTTGGATTGATTTCCCTATTTGCAACGTGTAAAAAAACACCAAATACGGGCAACAATTTGGATGAAGACGAATCAGAAATTGTAGATAAAGAGGTAGATGATTTCGTGGAGGAGGAAATACCTGCAAAGCCAAGTCTAATTAAAAATGAGCCGTTCTCCTTTGTTAGAAATAAAAATGGATACAGTCAAGATTACTTCAGAAGTCCATTTGATACTGCGATTTTTGCGTCAGGTACTTTCTGTGAATTACGTGGAACTCATTTTCATGCCGGTTTAGATATACGAACTGGGGGTCAAGAAGGCTGGGAAGTGCTATCCGTAGCAGATGGTTATGTGGAGAGAGTAAAAGTGGATATAAATGGGTATGGTAGAGTAGTGTATATCCGCCATACCAATGGTTTTACTTCGGTGTATGGTCACTTGCAAAAGTTTACAGGAGCACTTGCTAATTATGTAAAGGAGGCGCAGTATGAGCAACGTGCATTTGAAGTGGATTTGTACCCCAAAGCAGGAGAAATAAAAGTAGTAAAAGGGCAAAATTTTGCACTTAGTGGCAATACAGGCGGAAGCGCTGGACCGCATCTTCATTTTGAAATTAGGGATAAAAAAGGAAACCCAACCAATCCTTTGCTACACGGAATTAAGGTCGTAGATAAAATAAAGCCAGAGATTAAACGCATTGGTATTTATCAAAAAGACAAAGAAATTTTGTATGCCCAAGGGAATTATCCCAATATGTCGTTCAGTAAATGGAGTGATATTTTTAAAGGTGCTAAGACCTTAAATCTTATTCCGGGCACGTATAGTTTTGGCTTGCAAACGGATGATTACTTTACAGATAGGAATAATGTACTAGGGGTCAATTACTGCTGGGTAACGGCTAACGGAAGTTTATTGTATCAGTATCAAATAGAACGTTTTGATTTTGATCAAGGTAGATACATCTACACCCATATCGATCCGTATTTAAAATGGGTAGAGGGTCGGACCTATATTCGATTGTTCAAAGAAAAATTTAACCCGTTACCCTATTATAGGCAAAATCAAGAAGGAGAAATTCTGCTGAAGCAAGGTGATACTGTGCGTATGAAAGTGTACACCCAAGATTATGTTGGGCTTATGGATAGCATCAGTTGGGTAGTGGTAGGTGATACTGCTGGCAAAGCGTTAAAAATGGATTCGAAAGTGACATTTGATGAGAAAAAACGAATAAGTTCAGGTACGAGTTTCAAGTTTTACGAATGGGATATTACCATCTCCAAAGAGGCGGTGTATCATCCATTTGATTTTAAAATGAGCATCAAACCAAAGAAGGAAAACATGCTAAGTAAAACCTTCCAAATGCATTATCCCTACACGCCATTACATACCTATATCGACATTAAATATACGGTGCCTGATGCTTGGCTTAGCTATGGCGATAAGCTTTGCGCGGTGAGTATTGATGGGAAACGCCTAACCTACGAAGGTGGAGTGCTGAAAGGCAACATCCTCACTTTTAGAACTAGATCTTTGGGTGAATATGCGATAACGTATGATGATAAACCGCCTGTGCTCCGGGTAAGTAATTTGGGTAGAAACTTCAGATTTTCGGTAAGTGAAAATCTTAGTAAAATAGATCGGATTATATGTTCGATGGATGGTAAATGGATATTGGCGGAGTACGAACCCAAAACAGGTATGATTTGGGGCGAAATACCGAAGTGGTTAAAACCGGGGGAGTATGATTTTAAACTGGTCGTTATTGATGGGAGAGGGAATAGAGCCGAATTTGCCCGAAAATTAAAGATTTAGTACTATAGACTCATACTAAGTAACGACATTAGCTACGTGTAAAAGGCTAGGTAGAAAAGTTAGAGCGTCAACCTATACAAGATGCAAAAAGCTAAGTGATCTAAAATTCATGGGCTTTATTTTTTGTAATCCATTTTTATAAAGTATTGTTGTATAGATATGTCAATACCACAAATAGGAGATAAAGCACCTGCTTTTCGCGGTGAAAATCAAAAAGGAGAGAAAATAAGTTTAGGGGATTTTTCAGGCCGAAAATTAGTGCTGTATTTTTATCCTAAAGACGATACTCCAGGTTGTACCGCACAAGCATGTAACCTAAGCGAAAACTATAAGCAGTTGCAAGCACAGGGATATAAAGTGTTGGGAGTAAGTCCAGATACGGCTAAAAAACATCAGAAGTTTATCGAAAAATATAACCTAAGTTTTGATTTGCTGGCAGATGTAGATAAAGAGACTATACAAGCCTATGGCGTATGGGTTGAAAAAAGTATGTACGGCAAATCGTATATGGGTGTCGCACGTACTACCTTCATCATTGACGAAAAAGGAATAATACTAGACGTCATCGAAAAAGTAAATACCAAGGAGCATACCGCTCAAATAATTTCATAATGGTTCATAGCCCATCAGTATAAAAAAAACCCCTGCGATGGCGTCGCAGGGGTTTTACAAACCTACTGAAAAATGCTTAACAATTCTATTCTTAGACTAGTGTAACGGTTAAGCGGTCAAAAGAGTTACACGCCATTTACCAATGACTCTTTTTGGTTGATAAATGGCTTCTAAAAAGGTAAATCGCCTCCTTTTTTGGTACCTTCTTTGGCAGACATGAGCATAAACTCATTAGCTACAATCTCTGTGATGTAACGTTTGTTACCGTCTTTGTCGTCCCAGCTGCGATTGGTTAGTTTACCTTCTAGCATCACTTCTTTGCCTTTGGTGAGCAGTTGTTCCATGAGTTCTGCGGTTTTACCCCAGGCTACTACATTGTGCCATTGGGTATCTGTAACCCGTTCACCGTTTTGATTTTTGTAGGTTTCGTTGGTAGCTAATGTAAACTTGGCTACTTTTTTTCCGTTCTCAAGGGTTTTTACTTCTGGGTTCATACCTAGATTACCGATTAACTGTACTTTGTTTTTGAATGCGTTCATAATAATGTTAAATTGTGTGTTGGTGTTAAATGTGTTTTTTTTCGTGTGCTAGCCGAGGCTAACGATTATTATTGTTTATTAATTTCTGCTGTTCCATTCGAACAACACTGCAAAGAGAATGAGGTTAGCAAGTGGCAAGCGAAGTTTAAGTATTTACTTACGCTTATAAATACTTGTAAGCGTTTGCAAACGGATAAAAACAATGAAAATGAGGTAGTTAAGTAAAATAATAGGTTTATTTATTTTTCGAAAAAAAACTTTAAATGCTAGCCAAACCATACATTATGAAAAAAGCTTGTAAATTCCTTTCGCTATTTTTTGCAATTTTAATGCTCCCCTCTTTCGTTCAACTTAAGCTTCATGACGGGTATAAAAAGTATGAACTAAAACAAAAAGAGACCATTGAGTATGGGTAAACTGAACAAAACGAAATATATAGTTAACTAATTACCGTTACTAAAAGCAGTTTGTAATACTGGCGTGAAAAGAATGGTTTTAAATGGATATGCGATAAACATCCTAAATCCACAAATGCTTGATGCAATTGTGTTCTACAATGTCAAATGTTTCGCCGTCATAGTCCAGTTTATACATGCACAAATTGTTATGCTTAAAATCATCCATTTGCTCCAAAGGAGTTTTGGTTAACAGACATAAGAAGCTGCGCATCGCTCGCCCGTGCATGCAAATCAAGATTTGTTTTTCATGTGGTCTGTCCAGTACTTTTCGCAGACCTATGTCTTGTCTTTTTTGAAGTTGATTAGGTGTTTCTCCGCCATCTACACATCGGTCTAGTAATCCGGCTCTCCAATCGTCTGTCATTGCGGTATAGCGTTTAAAACTCTCGGGTGTACTTTTTAATCCTTCAAAAATCCCCCAGTTTATTTCATTAAACTCAGGAATTATCTCCATGCTTTTGCCCGCACGTAAAAAGGGTTCTACACTTTGGTGGGTACGTTTAAGTTCACTGGTGTATATATTATCAAAAGGTAAGTGATAATAGGCTTGAAAAAACTGCTCTGCTTGTTTTCTGCCTACATCGTTTAAGTCACTGTCTATCCCGCTACCTTGAATTATTCCTTTCTTATTGTATTCTGTTTCGCCGTGTCTAATGATATAAATGGTTTTCTTTGCGGTCACTTTTAACGATATTACCTTGATAGACCACAAAGCTATAAACATATCTCAATTAAACGAATTCGGGAAGAATACTTTAGCGGAGCACTTACATATGGAAGTGACAGAAGTAACAGAGAATAGCGTAACTATGCGCATGCCTGTAACCTCAATAGTGCATCAACCCATGGGCTTATTGCACGGTGGAGCTGTGGCAGCACTTGCCGAAAATGTTGCCAGTCTTGCAGGTAATTTAGTAGCGCATGCTAGTGGTAAAGTATGTGTAGGTTTATCGTTAAATACCAATCACCTTAAAGGTGTAAGAGATGGATATGTAGTTTCTACCGCAATTGCAGTACATCTGGGTAGAAGCACTCAAGTGTGGGAAGTAGAAACAAAAAATAATGAAGGTGAACTAATTAACGTAAGCAGAATGACGCTTGCTGTTATAGATAAAAAATAATGGCCTTAGAGAATATAGGAGCACTGGTATATCTGCCAGATGAAAAGAAAATAGAGCGTTATACTGCCGATAGTATGGAGTCTTTTGAGGAGATAGATGCCTACTGGATGCAGCGAGAAGGATTGCTTTTTTACCCATTTGATAGAAGTAAACAGGCATACTTTTTTAGCAATGAGCCCAATGAGAATGCTATTACCGAATTTGACTTGTCTCCTAATGAGCCTCTTACACAATTGGAGTATGAAACCAGTGTTTACTTGGCACGTGCAGACATGGAAACGGGGGTTTTAGAAAAGGTTGTTTTGGCCAGAAATGAAATAATACAAGGGCAGTTTGATCCCGAAGAATCCTTTCAAAAAGCAGTAAAAAAATATCCTCATTCGTATGGATATTATGTCAATATTGGCCCAGAGGTTTGGGTAGGTGCATCACCTGAATTGTTATTGCATTATGCCGACGGGGTAGTCTATACCGTGGCACTTGCCGGTACTAAGTCGTTGTCAGAAGAATTTACCCATAAAGAGCACGAGGAGCAAAAGATGGTGGCACAGTTTATTGAAGAAAAGTTTGCTAAAATAGGACTCATTAATTTTACCAAATCAGAAGTGCAAGAAGCTACTTTTGGTGATATCAAGCATTTAAAAACAGCCTACAGTGCCCCAGCAGATAAATTGCAAGCCTTAGAATTACTAAAGCATTTGCAACCTACGAGCGCTGTATGTGGTTTGCCACGTGATAAGAGCTTTGGTTTTATCCAAGAATTTGAGACGATGAACAGGAGTTTTTATTCGGGTATTACAGGGGTGTTGCGCAAAAACACTGCGACTTTTTTTGTGAACCTACGTTGTATGCGATTTGCAAAAGACAGCGTAGAGTTTTTTGCCGGAGCGGGCATCACAAAAGAATCAGATCCTGCTGCAGAGTGGTTAGAAACAGGAAAAAAGATTGCAACGATAAAGGAATTGCTGTAAGCCACTTTTCAATTGGTTGCGTTGATTAAGACAACGTCACTGCCTAATCTAAAGCAAGAGACATCACTCTAAAGCTCTTGCCAAGAGTTCCTCATATTCTTCATTTGGGATTTCTATAGCCCCAAATTGAACCAAATGATCGTTGATATACTGTGTGTCTAGTAACTGAAAATTATTTTCCCGCAGAAATTCAACCAAAAATAATAACGCGATTTTACTGGCATCTGTTTCGGTATGAAACATGCTTTCACCAAAAAAAACCCGTCCCAATGCCACGCCGTATAGACCACCTACCAGTTTTCCATTTCTCCAGGTTTCAAAACTAAAGCCATAGCCCATTTCATTTAATTTACAATAGGCAGCGATTATTTCTTCGCTTATCCAGGTATCATCCCGTGCAGCGCAACCACGCATGGTTCCTTCAAAATCTCCATTAATACGAAGTTCAAAATGACCTTTGTCGTACAGTCGTTTTAAGTTTTTTGAAATATGAAAAGTATCCAGAGGAATTATGCCTCGCATATCCGGCTTAAACCAACATACCTCATTGTCCTCCTCTGGCACGGCCATCGGGAAATAGCCTTGTGAGTAAGCATAGAGAAGTTCGGCAGTATCTAGCATTGCTTGGCACAAAAATGCATAATTTTGTGCAGCATAAAAGTTTAAATTAATAAAGCACCATATTCCTTTAAAGAGTAAAACTAATCTAAGATGAAAATAATTTGCATAGGAAGGAACTACGCCGCTCATGCCGCCGAACTTGGAAATGAGTTAGCTGCAGAACCTGTTATCTTTATGAAACCAGACTCCGCCGTATTTAGACAACGCGATGCATTTTATATACCTGAATGGACCAACGATGTACATTACGAACTCGAAGTAGTGGTGCTTATCAATAGATTAGGCAAAAACATAGAAGCGAAGTTTGCGCCTAAATATTTTGCAGAATTTACCGTAGGCATTGACTTTACAGCCCGCGATGTACAAAGTGCTTTAAAAGCTAAAGGTTTACCTTGGGAAAAAGCTAAGGCATTTGACCAAAGTGCAGTGTTAGGCGACTTTTTAAGCGTGGATGATTTTGATTTGAGTAACCTGCATTTTCAACTCAAAAAAAATGGCGAACTCGTTCAAGATGGGAATACCTCATTGATGTTGCATAACATCGCACAACTAATAGAGCATTCGTCTCAGTATTTCACCTTAAAAATTGGCGATCTCCTATTTACAGGGACTCCAGATGGAGTAGGGCCAGTAGTTTCAGGTGATGTACTTGAAGGCTTCATCGAAGGTAAAAAAGTACTCAACGTAAAAGTGAGATGAGCGCGACTAACATTCGAATACCAGGAAGTCAAATCAAAAACGTGTTTTCAACGTGGATTTAAAACGCTTACATACCGCTCTTTTTGGAGGATTACTCTGGGTGGTATGTCTTACACAGCTTTCGTGTAGAAAAGATGTGCCAGCAGCGTCACCAGACCGATTCGTAGATTATTTGTATGAGCATACTACCGATTTAGAATTAATCATTGCGTATGAACAAGGCGCAGATCCATATACCAGCTTTGGGGGATTTGATAATTGGCGTATAACCGATTATAATCTAAATCAATTACTAAGTGCCCAAAATATACCCGTTAAAGTTCCGCATCTGCTAGATAGCATGAAGAGCTTAGGTGTGTTGGCTCAGAATAATTATACCCGACAAAACATAATTGATATTGCCGCTGATGTGCAGCGATATTCCAATAAAGATTCTGTAAAAGGAATTGTACTCCTATTTTTAAATGGCTATCTCATCAAAGATGGAGTTATAGAAACCCGCGTCTTAGGTCTTACTATTGATGGCTCGGCAGTAGTAGCGATTTTTAAGCCTGTAATAAGTGCATCTAGTAGTAAAGAAGCCGAAAAAAATATGGTGGAACAGAGTACCGTTACCCATGAAATTGGCCATGTGCTTGGTCTGGTAAATAACGGCGTACCAACTACAAGTCCGCATCACGACCAAGCCAATGGTGCACATTGTTCTAACGCAACTTGTGTTATGTATTGGAAAAATGGAGCAGGGGAAGTTGCTCAGTACATAGACCGGTTTACGAAAGGGCAAGACATAACTCTTTTTGGCGAGCAATGTATGGCAGACATAAAAGCGAAATAAAATTAATATCCTTTTTTAACGTACTCGTCTCGGCAACGAAGTATTTCAAAGTACAGCTGAAGGGCATCCACCGCTTGTATGTACGAAGGATGAAATGCGCAAAACACTTTGAACTTTTCTAATTCTTCGTCGGTATAATTGGTAAGCGTAGTAACGGTAAGATCATCAAATTGTTTTCGAGATATAGCTGCTAGTTTGTCTTGTTCAATCAGCATAGCATACTTTGTTTTTTCCTTGCCTGCTTTACTAAATCGGTCATACAAATACGATATGGGACTCCCCAGTACAACACCGCCTTGAGCAGATTGATCTAGACCCGTAAGCTCCTTTTTCATATCAATGATATTTAGCTTTTCACGTACCTTTTCTTCGTCAGATTTACCTAAATCGTTTTTAACAAACTTGTTGTCAAATAGGGATCTGTTTCCCAGAATGGAGTAGGATACTTCACGCAGTTGATAGGTTTTAGGCTGTAAATAAAATATCAAGTTCTTTCTTCCCTCAAAATCAGCTGGATTGAGTTGCAATGAATCAAAACCCAAATGAGTTACAATTATGGTAGCACCTTTGGCGTAATTTAGTTCGACTAAACCATCTACATTGGTGAGTTTAGCTTGGCCACCTTGGGTAAACACTCTTGCATAGATTACACCTTCTCCGTTTTCAAGGGATTTAAATTGTGCACTAAAGGTTTGCTGCTGTGCGTGTGCAGCACAGAAAAGAGTAATAACAAGAAGTGCAAAAAAGTGCCTCAAGATAATTTTGTTTTACAACGTACAAAGCAAGCGAATAGTTACCTTATTACAGCAATTATTCTATAAATAACTAGGTAAAAATGATATTATCCAAGGCATACATCATTAATTAAGAAATCTAGAAGTTAGCTATATTTTGTGCGTTCGCCTTCATTTCATATTTACTACCTTCGTATCCTTGCCCAAAACGTCTGAAATAGCACCGATTACTAAGAAGCTTAAAATAATGCCAGATGCTCCTGGCGTGTATAAATACTATGACAAGGACGGAGCTTTACTCTATATAGGTAAGGCCAAAAGTCTAAAGAAACGCGTAAGTTCTTATTTTAACAAAAATCATCACGATAGTGGTAAAACACGCATTTTGGTGAGTAAAATATGGGATGTAAATATTACGGTGGTGCCTACCGAGATGGATGCGCTCTTATTGGAAAACAGTCTGATAAAAGAGTTTCAGCCTAAGTATAATATTAACCTAAAGGACGATAAAACCTTTCCGCTTATTATGGTTACTCGGGAACGCTTCCCTAAAGTGTTTGCTATGCGCAATCCTGTAAAAGGCGCGGGTACATACTTTGGTCCTTTCAGTAATATCAGGTTGATGAAAATCGTACTAGACCTGTGTAAGCAGATTTATCCTACGCGTAATTGCTCATACAATCTCTCTCAAGCCAATATTGATGCACATAAATTTAAAGTATGTTTAGAATACCAAATAGGCAACTGTAAGGGTGCTTGCGAAGGGCTGGAAACAGAAGAAGAATATGCGGAAAGTATAAAAGGGATTAAAAATATACTGCGCGGAAACTTGAAGGAGGTTAAAGACCACCTAAAATACAAGATGGAGCGAGCTGCCGCAGATTGGCACTATGAAGAAGCTGCTAAATATTTATATAAGCTCGAACTATTAGATAAATACCAAAGTAGAAGTACCGTGGTAAATCATCGTATAAATGACGTAGATGTGCTCAATATTGCCCAAAATGAACGCTATGCCTATATTAATTATTTGCGTATTTCTGGAGGTATCATCATCCAATCTAAAAACTTGGAAATGAAAAAAAAGCTAGACGAGAGTATCGAAGATCTTTTGGAAATAGCCTACGGTGAAATTGCAACCTTAAATAGTGCTACCGAAGAAATAATTGTACCTATAAAACTTCCATTGCAAGGCAATTTTATTGTTCCCATAAGTGGAGATAAGCTGAAGCTATTGGATTTGAGTTACAAAAATGCCTCGTTGTACATGCAAGAAAAAAGCAATCAGTATGAAAAACTAGATCCACAACTAAAAATAGATCGATTACTTGGGGTTATAAAACACGATTTGAGACTTACCGAAATACCCTACCATATGGAGTGTTTTGATAACTCCAACATTCAAGGGGCATTCCCCGTGAGTGCTTGTGTGGTGTTTAGAGATGGGAAACCCAGTAAAAAAGATTACCGTCATTTTAATATCAAAACGGTAGAAGGACCTGATGACTTTGCCAGCATGTATGAAGTTCTTACCCGCCGTTATAAGCGAATGGTGGAAGAAAACCAGCCGCTGCCACAACTTATAGTTATTGATGGAGGTAAAGGACAGCTGAGTAGTGCGGTTAAAGCACTCAGGGATTTGAATTTGTACGGCAAAATGGCGATTGTAGGTATTGCTAAAAGACTAGAAGAAATCTATTATCCAGGCGATAGTTTACCCTTGTATATTGATAAAAAATCTGAAAGTCTAAAGGTTATACAGCATATGCGAGACGAGGCACACCGTTTTGGCATAACGCATCACCGTAACCGTAGGAGTAAAGAGACCATAGTGAGTAAACTCACCGAAATAAAAGGCATTGGAGACGAAACCGCTACCGAATTGCTCAAGACGTTTAAGTCTGTCGCACGAATTAAAAAAACGAGTTTTGAGGATATTGCGGGAGTAGTAGGTCCCGCAAAGGCTAAGTTAGTGAAGGAGTATTTTGAAGAATAAGTTACAGGAATATATTGCTCATCAGGGTATAGCTCGCTTTAAGGAGTTAGTATATGCTTATGCCGATAAGCATAAATACCAATGTATATTAGATAGTTGCCAACTTAATACGGGCGTTTATGGCGGTGAGTTTGAGTTTTTAGCAGCAATTGGCGCTACACAAGTATATACCTCGTGGTCCACTTTTGAGCAAGCTACTACCCAAGGAAAATGGCTATTTGGTGTACTAGGATATGATGTTAAAAATCATTTTGAATCGCTGAGCAGTGAGAATAATGCTGTTATTGATACTCCTGAACTTCTTTTTTTTGAGCCTGAAATACTAGTAGGCATGGATAAAAATCAGCAAGTTAGTATCCTGAAAGGTGACATAAGGTTGGATTTTTTTGATGCTGTTCTTGTTGAAAATAAACGGGATATTTCACCCGTATATTCACCTATATCGCATAACGATTACATTCAAAAAATAGAAGAAATACAAGAATTGATAAGAAGAGGTGAGGTGTACGAACTCAATTATTGTGTTCCATATTTGCATAGTTTTCAGGCCTTTGAGCCTGTGCTGTTTCACCTCGATTTACTTCAAACATCGCCTGTCCCAATGGGGGCATATTTACGGGCAAATCAACTTTATTTATGTGGAGCAAGCATGGAACGTTTCCTCATGAAACGAGGTAGCACATTGGTTAGTCAACCCATAAAAGGCACCATAAAAAAAGGGCAAACGCAAGAAGAAGATGCTGCGCTCATAATGCAACTTAAAACCTCAGAAAAAGACAGAGCTGAGAATGTAATGATTGTGGATTTAGTCAGAAATGACCTAAATAGAGTGTGTAAATCAGGCACGGTACAAGTGAATGAATTGTTTGGAATATATAGCTACTTACAAGTACATCAAATGATTTCAACCGTGGAAGGAGAGGTGCTTCCAGAGGTTTCAATAAGTGATATTTTGAAAGCGACATTTCCTATGGGAAGTATGACCGGAGCTCCAAAAATAGCTGCTATGAACTATATTGAAGGACTGGAAAATTTCAAGCGTGGTTGGTACAGTGGAGCGCTAGGCTACCATACTCCCGAGGGAGATTTTGATTTTAATGTAGTTATACGGAGTGTTTTATGCGACATGGATAATAAGGTTTTAAACTACAACGCGGGAGGGGCTATTACCATTGATTCTATCGCTGAACAGGAATGGATGGAAGTGCAATTAAAAACGAAAGCAATCACCGAAGTCTTAAAACTAAGTAAAAATTGATATACTGTGCTTAGGTTTAAAGCCATGTTTACAGCTTAATCGTAACAATAGATGATCTCACTGTAAGTTTATATAAAGCGTAATCGTAATTTTGTAAGAAATAAAATACCATGAGCACTGCAATAATTTCACTCAATCTTCATGATTTTAAGCATGGAAGTGTTGAACAAAAACAAAAGTTTGTTCAAGATTTAGGAGATGCATACGAAAAAATTGGTTTTGTGGCTGTTTATAATCACGAATTAAGTGATGACATCAGTGAAAATTTGTACCGATATACGAAAGAGTTTTATGCGCTTACTATGGAGGTCAAAATGAAGTATCGCATAGAAGGTATTGCAGGCCAGCGTGGTTTTACTTCTTGGGGTACAGAACACAGTAAAGACAGTAAGGTAGGTGATTTAAAAGAGTTTTTTCATTTTGGCCAAGATATTCCTGAAGCACTAAAAACCCACTATGACTACCACGAAAATGTTAGCGTAGATGAGGTGCCATTGTTTAATGATTATGGTTTAAAAGCCTATGCAGCGTTACAAGAAACAGGAAAATATATGCTACGCGCTATTGCACTGTATTTAGACTTGGATGAGTTTTATTTTGATGATTACATTAAGTATGGTAATAGCATACTGAGACCAATACATTATGGCCCGATAAAGGATGCACCTAAAAACGCCGTTAGAGCTGGGCAGCACGAAGATATTAACCTTATTACCTTGCTCATGGGAGCCAGTGCCGAAGGATTGGAAGTGTTGGACAAACAAAACAACTGGATTGCCATAACCGCTTTGCCAAATCAATTGGTTGTAAACGTGGGCGATATGCTGCAACGTTTAACTAACGATAAATTGCGTTCTACTACACATCGAGTGGTAAATCCTCCCAAAGAACAATGGGGTACAACCCGTTTTTCAATTCCCTTTTTCTTACATCCCGTTTCTGAAATGAGGTTAGACTGTTTATCGAATTGTGTGAATGAAACCCACCCTAAAAAATACGAAGATATCTCGGCGGGCGATTTCCTTACAGAAAGACTGATTGAGATTGGCCTTTTAGAAAAAAAATAAAAGTCAAAGGCTTTTGCTCACATTTTTTCTAATCAGGTCTTTTAGTTCGTCAATGTTGTCACTTTGAGTTGCTGAAATAAAAACGATGTTATCATCCAACTTAGACATCCATGTTTTTTTGAGGGTAGGTATGTCATATATAGTTTTATCTTCAAAAATATCATCACTAGTTGCCATCGGTTTGTATTGATCTATTTTGTTGAAAATAGTAATTACGGTTTTATTGCTAGCACCTATTTCTTCAAGGGTAGAAGAAACAGTATCCATTTGTTCTTCAAACTGTGGATGACTCACATCTACTACGTGCAACAAGATATCGGCTTCTTTTACTTCATCTAGTGTACTTTTAAAACTTTCTACCAATTGATGAGGAAGTTTTCGTATAAACCCTACAGTATCGGAAAGTAAGAAAACGCAAGGCTCAAAGGTGACTGGGTCTGGAGGGAATACCACTTTGCGAACAGTACTATCTAGGGTGGCAAATAACATGTCTTGTGCCAATACTTCTGATTTAGCCAGCAAGTTGATAATAGTAGATTTACCAACATTCGTATAACCAACTAAGGCAACACGTGTCATGGTTTCCCTATTTTTTCGACGTGTTATGCTCTGCTTGTCTATGTCATGCAGCTCTTTTTTTAGTTTAGCGATTTTGTCTCTAATAACCCTTCTGTCTGTTTCTATCTCTTTTTCACCAGGACCTTTCATCCCAATGCCGCCTTTTTGTTTTTGAAGGTGGGTCCACATACGAGTAAGTCTTGGCAGTAGATATTCGCTTTGAGCTAATTCTACTTGGGTTTTGGCTTGTGCAGTTTGTGCATTCTTAGCAAAAATATCTAAGATAAGACTACTTCTGTCTACTATTTTACACTGAATAAACTCCTCCAAATTACGTATTTGTGATGGGCTAAGCTCATAGTCAAAAATGGCTAAGTCTATCTCATGTTCTTTAACATAAGCGGTTATCTCTTCCATTTTACCTTCTCCAATATAGGTCTTCGGATGAGGTTTCTCAAGTCGTTGAATAAATCTTTTGAGCGTTGTAGCTCCTGCCGTGTAGGCCAGAAACTCAAGTTCATCAAGATAAATGTTGCTGGATTTAATGGGTGAATTTTTGGGCTCTACTCCAATTAATATGGCTTTTTCTGGTTCTTTTTTATGAATAACTTGATGCTGCAAGAGATGTTTTACGTATTAAAATTCGTTATTTGTGAGACTCAATATCTCTTTGCAAAAGTACATCCAAAATATACGCATTTTAGCTTTAGTGTCACTTCTATTCTTCTTGCGTTCAGAAGGGCAGGTGTTACAATGGAGTAATCCTGTAAAATTAAAGGGGGCTGCTGTTTATTCTAGGGTTTTAGGAGAAAATAAATCGGGTATATACGTGCTGCGCTATCGCAATCAGTTTTACGGAAAAAATGTAATGATCGACAGATATAACCATCGTATGGTAGTAGAACAATCCTTAATGGTAGATTTGAAGAATGCTCGACTCATTCAGGTCTACATGACCCCAAACGGACTATTGGTGATAAAGTCGAAGTACGCCGAAGTAAGAGGAGAACATGATATCATGGGGCAGTGGTATTCCTATGATTTTAAGCGCATAGGAGAGTCGTGTGTCCTGCTTTCGGTGCCATCTAACGAGATGGGAGATCAAGGAGATCTGAGGATACGTGTAAGTGATGATTTACAAACGCTTTCTTTGTTATCCATAGTAGAAATAGATGCAAGTAACATACTCCTAAATCACTCGCTATTCGACATGAATTTAAGAAAGTTATCTAGCACAAAAGTGGAGTTACCCTACAATTTAGCATCATTTGTGATTCCAGATTTTTTGGTTTGCAATAATCAAGAGGTATACTTTTTAGCTTCCGTTTCTGAAAAGGGAAGGAGAAAAGAAAAGGTAGAAGCGCAATTATTATTTCATTTGAAGGATAGTACGATGAGTAATTATACACTTACTGATTCGCTCTCACTTAACTCAAAAAGATTAGTGTATGACCGAATTAATGATGATGCGATAGTTACGGCGTTTTATTCTTCCAATGATGCATACGGGCTGAAAGGTATCCTATTTTTTAACGTAGATAAAGCTACCAGAAATGGTATTTGGAAACTAGGCGAATTTCCGCCGGCATTTAAAAATGGGGTTAAAAAAGATCAAATCGATGGGCATATCTCGGAAGGCTACTCTATTCTGAAAGCCGTATCACGGAGTGACGGCGGGATGCTCATAATCGCAGAGCAAAAAGAAATAGCCACGCAGCAAGACATCGTGATGGTAAACGGAATTCCGGTGAGCACGTCTAAGAATATTTATAATTTCAATGAATTGCTCGTTTTAAATTATGATCACGATGCATTTTTAGATTGGCATAAGTTAATTACCAAAAATCAAACAACCATTAATGATGGTGGTTATTACAGCTCGGCTGCAGTTTATGTGGGAGATAAATTCATACAGTTACTTTACAATGACCAACTTAGAAGCTCTGGAGAGGTGATGCAATTGACCATTTACAATAATGGTCAATTAGAGAGTACTAAACTATTAAAATCACAATTGGACTATGTGGCAATTATACCAGATGAAGCAAAACAAGTTTCTTCGAACAAATTGATAATTCCTACCTTAAAAAATCGCAGATTTGCCTTGCTTAAACTGATATATAATTGATTCACTTCCTAACACAAAAAGTTTTTACATCCATTATAGTGGCTTGCCTTACTTTATTTGGGTTTTTTGTAATCCTAGGAGACTATTCCTATGCGACTTCAGCTAAAGTGTTTTTGATCTTAATAGAAGGATTAGCCTTGGATTATTTTTGTTTAAAAAATGGTATTTTAGGTCAAAAATCTCACTTACCCTTAGTTATCTTTTCAGTATTATCTGTTTTGCTAATGCCCTCCTTGGCATTTAGTGACCTCATATACGGAGCAGTGTGTTTAAGTGCCTTTTTTTTAGCATTTGAAGCAGGGAGTAACCAAGAAAAATCTGCTACTCTCATGATTCTTTTTGGCGTTTTATTGGGTATTGCCCAGGCGGTCAGTAATATAAGTATACTGCTTATGTTGCCATTTTTTGTTCTATTTATTCGAAATGGGATTAGAGAAGTGAGAAGCTTTATCCTTAGCATTGTCTATTTTATGATGGTGGTTTTTTCGTATTTGGGTTTGCTTTTTGTAATGGAACTCTCCCCGCAAATGCAGAGTTTAGCGCCTTCTCTTTCTTTAGATTATTCTGTTTTTAATACGATATTGGTTAAATTATTTGTTCCTTATGTGGTCCTATGTATTGTGGTTCATTTCCTAAACATAAATAGCTATCAATTTAGGTTTCCAAATAAATCAAAAATATTAAATTACACAATGTTTGTTCAGGCAGCAATTGCGGTTGCCCTGATTATTTTAACTGCAGATATGAACTTAATGATATACGTAATTATGTCGAGTACAATCTTACTTAGTTTTGCATTTGCATATAAGAAGACATCTATTTTTGCAAATGCTGCTTTTGCGAGCTTACTGACAATTGCA
>CAMDBP010000030.1 GCA_945889315.1 Chitinophaga pinensis | reverse complement strand
GCTAGTCTTCAGCGACGTCGTTAGCCAGAAGCATAGAGGCTTCCATGCTTATCGCGGCCCTATTTATTTTTAGTTTAACGTTGTTGCCAGCGTCTATGATTGCAGTTAGTTCTTTTAGCTCTACGATTTTGCCGTGAAGTCCTCCTGTGGTTACTACTTTATCTCCCTTCTTTAAGTCGGTGATAAATTGTTTCAGTGCTTTTTGCTTCTTTTTGTTTGGAAGAATAAAGAAGAAGTAAAGAATTACGATAAAGGCTGCGTAAAAGAGCAGCATAGTTGTCATTTCCATTGTGTTATTCTGCTGTTTTTTTGTCTACGAATACCTTAATTTGAAGAATTGTTTTTACGGGGTTTGTGTTTGCCATGATGGTAATATCTTTAGTTACCATGTCGCTTTTGCCTGAGCTGTTAAATTCAACTTTAATTTCACCGCTTTCACCTGGGGCAATTGCTTCTTTTGGCCAATCAGGTATCGTGCAACCACAACTTGCAGTGCAGCTTGCGATAACGAGATTTGCTTTTCCCGTGTTCTTAAATTTAAACGTGTGCTCGACGCGTTCACCTTCTTGAATCTTTCCGAAATCCCATGCAGTAACGCCATTAAAATCAAATGCGGGTTCTTTGAGTGAACCGTCTGTTTCAATGAGGGATGCGTCCATTGCGGCATCTTTTGGGCCTGAGTTGCAAGCGGTGAGGGCAATAACTGTGAATGCGAATAAGAATATATTTTTCATTTGCGTAATAGGTGTTAAGTCGTTCTTAATTTGGCTACAAAATTAACAGATTAGTCCTTATCCGATAAGTCCTCTTCCTTTTTTCTTTATCAAGTCTTTTGCGTTCCAGTCTTTCAGGATTTTATCTAAGGTCCCGTTTACGAATTTGGAGCTTTTCGGCGTGCTATACATTTTTGCAATCTCGATATATTCGTTCAACGTTACTTTTACCGGAATCATAGGCATATATTTAAACTCTAGCAAGGCCATTATCATGAGTAAATGATCTATTTTGGTCATCCGTTCGCTGTCCCATCCTGGCGTAAATTCTTGCAACTCTGTTTCTAATTCAGTTCTAAACTCAAAGTATTTTAAAATTAAATCTTCGGATAATTGAAGATCTTCTTCTTCATTTTTGAATAGATTAGGTAAGGATATATTGCCTGATTTTTCGTATTCCGTCATGAGTCCTTCTACACTTTTTAAGATTGGAATTTTCTCGTCATACCAAACGATATTCTTGTCTTCCATAAGTTGCTCAAATTCAACGGAATGAAGCATTAAAAACTTGTAAATAAAAAGAGCGAAATCAGTTTGTGCCTTTATAGTTAAGTCACTAGATATTGCTTCTTCGTACTCGGTAGTTTTCTTTAACTCCTTGTAAATAAGAAACATAATATCCTTTTCTTGTTGCCAATCTAAGGTTGGTCTTGCACGATACGCACTTATCTTTTTATCCGCTTCAAGCGCTTTAAAAAATACATTCTCTGTAAATAATTGGAAAGACTTTATATCGTCATCTTTAGGTTGAAATTTAAATTCAGATGGGTTGTGCTCTGAGGATATAAAGTGACAGAATTCGGGACCGAAAGAAAGCACAGCAAGAAAATTGGTACCTAAGCCGTGTATAGATTTTTGTACTTGGTTTACGACGACACTAGGTCGTGACTGCTCTTGACCGTACTCGCCAAACAACGCTTGGAAAGCTTTAATTCTAATTAATCGTCTATTTATCATTGAACAAAATGCGGGGCAAACCTAATTAAAAAACGGGAAGGTACACCCTCTATTTAAAGCTTTTATTCTATTTTTTCGAACACATGTATTTCAAAGGGTACATCATTCACTGTCGAAATTTTTGAACTTGGTAAAACGCTGTGTATTTTTTTCCATTGAGGATCCGCTTCTAGCTTAGCAAGTGGGGTATTGCATTCGTTCGGGCCAAAGTGTGAATCCCAAAATAAAATATCCCCCTTTTTAGTGAATTGAAAGCTAGATTCCCAAAATTCCAAAAGTTGTTTTTTGTCATAGGGATCAAGATTAGCTATGATACTAAAATAGGGGTAAAGTATAATTTTTGTTCTTTTTTCAAAACCTTGCATTTTATACCAATCTGCCACTTTTACATACTGTTCTTGTTCGGCAGAAATGGCCAATGGGTATTTATATCCGTAATATCTATAGGGCACATACACAGCATTAATTACGATAAGAATAACCATTATATTAGTATATAATTTAAGATTTTTGAGCTGTTTTAACAAAGGGGAATAGACTAGTTTTTGAATTGCAAATGAAGCTAAGATAGACGCCATGGGTGCAATAACAACCATAACTCTAACGTATCCACAGCTACCCATCATACCTAGCCACCATAGAAGTACATGTGCCAAAAAATAACCACTAAATATAGCCAAAACAAGTAACATATCTAACGAATAGCCTATTCCTTTTTTAACTACATCCCATGCCAGGAATGGAGTGGCAAGCACGACTAAAACGCAGGTAACTTGGCCAAACGTATAATGTCCAGCATATAAAAAGTGAGACAATCCTCCTGATCCACAAATGTTTATGCCGGATAAAGCAAAAGAGATATAAGGATTTTTAGTAATTATCCAAAAAGGTTCACCTTCAATAATCCAGCCTAGCGTATTAAAGAAAATACTTCCTATGAGTATAAAAAAAATAGATCTAAACTCTTTTTTCAAAAGTAAGTAAATCAAAATAACGCCTAAAATTATGAAACCTTCTGATCTTGCAAAGGGTAAAAATCCTGCGAGTAATGCAGCAAGGGGATATTGCTTGTTTACCAGTAAAAAGATGGAAAGCGTAACCAATAAAGCACTTAGCGGTTCGGTTAAGGACGATACGGTGTTATCTAAAAATACAGGACTGAATAAGGTCAGTAAAAAAGCAATAAATGCGAAAGAAGGTGCTATTTTCAGGGCAATTCTGTAGGCTAAAAAAGCACTCAATACAAGGCATAAAATGTTAAATAAAGTAGCCCCTAACATACCAAACTGAACAAAAGGGCTAATCAGCAAACTGTATAAAGGTTTACCCCATTGATCGAGGAATAAATAGGGATGAGACCATGTATTCTTCGCGATAAGATAGTGATTGTAGGAGTCCATGCCACCTTCCACGCCAGGTGAAATGATAGCTAGATAACAAATAAATGAGGCTACTAACAGACTTGCCAAGGCAAGTATCGCCTTCTCATATTTAGAAAGCCAAGTGATCAAATTAGTAAGTTGAGCGCACGCTAAGTATATCGTCTATTCGCTTTTGTGCCAGCATTGTAGCAGCTTGCTGAGTATGGATATTCTGAGTTTCAGCAACGGAATAAATATTTAATGTGGTATCGTAAATTTTTTCAGTATCACGCATGGCATTTTCACGGTTGTAACCTATTACTTCAGAATACACATTGATCAAACCTCCAGCGTTTACTAAAAAATCAGGAGCATATAAGAAACCTTTTTGCTTGATCATATTTCCATGCTCATCTTCGTCTGCTAATTGATTATTAGCAGCTCCCGCGATAATGTTGCATTTTAGTGCATTGATATTTTCGGTATTTAATATAGCACCTAATGCACATGGAGCAAAAATGTCAACATCTTGAGAATAGATCTCATTGCCACTTACTACTTTTGTACCATACGCTGCTGATGCGTGCTTTAAGCTCTCGTCGTTAATGTCTGATACCGTAATAATCGCACCTTCTGCATGCATTAGTTCTACGAGATGCATCCCCACTTTACCAATTCCTTGCACTGAGATTCGTTTGCCTGCTAGGCTATCAGAACCGTAAGCTTTTTTGGCACTTGCCTTCATTCCCATGTATACGCCATATGCAGTTACGGGAGAAGGATCGCCACCGCCACCCATACTTTCCGGTAATCCTGCAACGCTATCTGTTTCCATTTTAACGTATTCCATGTCCTTCGTCGTTGTACCAACGTCCTCAGCTGTTATGTATTTACCGTTTAAGTTTTCTACAAAGCGACCGAATTTTCTCATTAACGCTTCTGATTTGTCTGTTTTGGCATCACCAATGATTACCGCTTTGGCACCGCCCAAGTTTAATCCAGATATAGCTGCTTTGTAGGTCATGCCTCGAGATAAGCGTAGAACATCGTTAAGTGCTTCTGCTTCTGTAGCATAATTCCACATACGAGTACCTCCTAAACCAGGACCTAAAACAGTATTGTGTATAGCAATGATAGCTCTCAAGCCACTTGCATTATCATTACAAAATACCACTTGCTCATGATTGGTGGATTTAACTTCTGCAAATATCCCTAGTTGCTTGTCATGAATTGTTGTTGTCGATGTGCTCATTTATTTTAACCTTTATCTCGTTAATGAATCTTAACTTTGCGGCAAAAGTATATTTAAATTCATTCCGAAAATCAAGAGCCTTTGAAAGAGCTTCTAGCACTAAAGAAATATTTCGTAAAGTACCGTAAATACTTAATGTCGGGTCTTTTATTTATAATCCTTTCAAATTTGTTTGCGATTGTAATTCCTCCCATCGTTAGAGAGTCTGTAGATGGTGTTGTTGGGTTGCTCAAGAATAATCAACTACCTCAATATACCAAGTACCTACCGTCTTATTTCAATTCCTCGGCAAAACTAGCAGTTTTATCTGGCGTATTAATTTTAGTAGCGGCCTTGCTCAAAGGTTGGTGTATGTATTATATGCGAATGACGCTTATCATAATGTCCAGAAAGATAGAGTATGAACAAAAGAATGACATCTTTAGGCACTATCAACAAATGGGGCAGCGTTTTTTCTCCAAAAATTATACGGGCGATTTGATGAATAGAATAAGTGATGACGTGTCTAAAGTAAGAATGTTTACAGGGCCAGCTATTATGTACGCTCTTAATTTATTCTTCATGATTTTGATGGTCGTAGGGCTTATGTTTTATGTAAATACGACCATAACATTATGGGTGTTAATTCCACTTCCAATACTTGCCCTGACCATCTATTTGGTGAGCGATTCGATAAATAAAAAGAGTGACATAATTCAAAAAAAACTATCAATAATCACTTCATATACCCAAGAAACGTTTGCGGGAATTACGGTGGTAAAATCCTATGGTAGAGAAAAGGATTTTGCAAGAGATTTTGATACCCTGAACGAAAGTTACACGGAAGATAATATGGCGCTTGCTAGAGTTAACGGTGTCTTTATGCCTGCCGTTATAGGTTTAGTTGGCTTGAGTGTTTTAATTACTATTTATGTTGGGGGAAATGCGGTAGTGAATGGGCAGTTCAGCTTAGGTAATATCGTGGAGTATATCTTATATGTAAATATGTTAACTTGGCCTGTTGCAAGTCTCGGTTATGTTACATCCTTGGTGCAACAAGGTGCAGCCTCTCAGGCTCGTATCGAAGAATTTTTGAATATACCGGCTGAAGAGGATTTAGGTACGAAAACCATTTCAAAATTGGAAAAAGGAATTGTCTTTGATAACGTATCGTTTAGATATTCGGACACCGATGAATGGGTGCTCCGCCACGTGTCCTTTACCATCGAGGCAAATTCGAAGTTTGGTATTATAGGAACTACCGGAAGTGGAAAAAGTACTATTGCCAAATTATTGATGGGAGTATATGAACCAAATGAAGGAGAAATAAGGATAGACGGTATTGTATTGAAAGAGTACAGCAGAAAGAGTCTAAAAACCATGTTTGCGTATGTAGCTCAAGACATATTCTTGTTCTCGGATTCATTGAAAGCTAATATTCTATTTGGAATTACTTCTGATGCGCAAGCGTCAAATTTGGAACAAGCAGTCGAAACTGCTTGTTTAACCGAAGAAATAAAGGGATTTCCTAATGGATTAGATACAATTTTGGGCGAGCGAGGAATCACCTTAAGTGGTGGTCAAAAACAGCGAACGGCAATGGCACGAGCCCTTGTCAAAAATCCTACGGTTCTGCTTATCGATGATGGACTTTCTGCAGTGGATACCAAAACGGAGGTCAGCATTAAAAATGGCTTAAAAAAATGGGATAAGGAGCACACCTTCATCAACATAAGCCATCGTATTTCTTCAATTCAAGATTGTAGTGAAATCATTTTTTTAGATCGCGGTAAGGTTTTAGAGCAAGGTAACCACGATTTTTTACTGGGTAATAATGGAGTCTATGCGGCATTATTTGAAAAGCAAATTGTGAATTCAACGGAGGGTTAAAATAAAAATAGTAATAATAATCTAAAAATTTACGTCATTTGTACTCTTAAGGTATAGATTAACAACAATGGCGGAGTCAAATTTTGACAGAGAAGAAGTATTCTCTAAGAAGGTAAGAGCGGGCAAGCGTACGTATTTTTTTGATGTAAAAGCGACGCGTGGTGAGGAGTATTATATTACCATTACAGAAAGTACTCGTAAATTCGAAGATGGTGGATATGTGAAGCATAAAATATTCTTGTACAAGGAAGATTTTAATAAATTCAACGAAGCCTTTACAGAAACGGTAAATTACGTGAAAAGTGATTTAATGCCGGAGTATGATTTTGATGAATTTACAAGAAGAGATAACACTGAGGAGTAATATTTTACTTAAATAATGCAGAAATCAATTTGGATTTTTGGAATTCTGGCTGGGCTACTATGTGCTTTGCTGGAATTTCTGTTTTTTAGAAGTATTAAATCAAGTGCGGCAGCCATGTATATTGGCAAAATTGCTGTTCTCGTTATTTGTGTGGGAGCAGGCCTAATTCTATCCAAAAAATTGCTAGGAGGTCAAATAAGTATCGCTAGGACATTGCTTAGTGGTGTGTTAATCTCATTAATTCGAGCAGCAATTATGATTGTCGTATTTTTAGTGCTTTACGCTCCAAATGGTGCTTTTTATCAAGCAAAAGTGACGGAGTCATTTGAGCAAGCGTCACTTAAAGTACAACAAGATGATAACGTGAAACCTGCTGATAAGCCAATGGAGCTTATAACCGTAAAGGAGCAAATAGCTGCACAATACAAGCCGAAGGGCTATATCATGATTTGTCTTGGAAGTAGTTTGGTTTCTGGGTTGATTATTTCCATTCTCATGGCGGCTTTTATAGGAACGAATATGATGTATAAACAGTAAGAATGGTAGAAATTAAAAGTAACAAAGCAACGTTAAACAAGAGCAGTATTGAAGTATTTAACTACTTGTCTATTCCTGTCAATTACCAAGTGCTTATGCCGAGCAAAGTTCGGTCATTTGAGGCAACAGATAATACAGCCAAGCTCGATATCGAAGGAATTGGCACTGTAGAATTGGCCATTACGGAAAGAACTAGTCCCTCTAAAATAGTTATGGTTCCACAGAACAAGGTGCCATTTAAGTTTAATATACATTGGAATATACTTTCCATAGATGAGAATACATCAGAAGTAGAAGCAATAATTAATGCTGATCTTAATTTTATGATGAAAATGATGGCAGAAAAACTGCTGATTGATTTTCTAAATATACAAGTACATAAACTCTCAGAATACCTAAAAGGGTGATACGCAAGCTGCCTCGATATACGTGGTCCATCTATTTTTTTGTATGGTTTATTCTGATATTCTTGGTGCTTTATCCCTTATTTGTTGTGTTGTTGTCCAAGCCGAAGTGGTATCCGAAAGCACATAAATTACGAAGATTTTGGGGGAAAACACTTATGGCCGTTACAGGCTTATATGGCAAAGCAACTAAGGATGAGGAATTAAAATTAGATAAAACGTATATTTTTACGCCAAATCATTTTTCCTATTTTGATATCGTTTCGGTATGTACACAAATGCCTTATTTTTTTAGTTTTATGGCTAAAAAAGAATTGTCACGAATACCCTTATTTGGCATATTCTTTAGAACATTGGACATGCCGGTGGATAGAGCTTCTAAAGAAGGCTCAAAAAGAGCCTATTATTTGGCGAACAAAAAATTAAAATCAGGAATTAGTCTACTTAATTTTCCTGAAGGGGGGATTGGTCCACAAGTACCCCAAATGAGAGATTTTAAACTAGGACCATTTAAAATGGCCATAGAACATGGTATTGATGTAGTTCCGGTTACCTTACCAGATAATTGGAAAAGACTTCCTTGCGGTGAATGGATCCCCGCAGGTACACCAGGAAGAATGAGAATGCATATTCATCGACCTATTCCTACCGAAAATCTAAAATCCGGAGATGAATTAGCCCTTGCCAAAGAAGTGTATGGTATTATTGAAGCAAAGTTTAACGAAATGAATGGTTTATGATAATTGATGATAAAAAAGTAGCTGATTTGGCGCACCTTTCCCGCTTAGCGTTTAATGAGGAAGAGAAAGAAGCGATTAAAGCTGATTTGGGTCGCATTATTGACTTTTGTGATAAGCTAAGAGAGGTAAATACAGAAGGTGTTGAACCGTTGATCTATTTGAATAACGAACAAAATGTGCTACGTGAAGACACGGTTAAATCAGGAATGACAAAAAGTGAGGCTTTGAAAAATGCGCCATCTGCTGATTCAGATTATTTTAAAGTACCTAAAGTAATCACAAAATAATGGCGCTTATTGAGTTAAAGAATATCTTCAAAAAATATCAGATGGGTACTACCACTATTAATGCCTTGAACGGGTTAGAGTGTACTATCGAAAAAGGGGAATATGTTGCATTAATGGGGCCTTCTGGTTCTGGTAAATCCACACTTATGAACGTCATTGGTTGCTTAGATTCTCCTACCTCTGGAATTTATTTATTGAACGGACAAGATGTTAGCGGAATGACTGACGACGAATTAGCTACCGTTAGAAACGTGGAAATAGGATTTGTTTTTCAGTCGTTTAATCTATTGCCACGAACATCCGCATTGGAAAATGTAGCATTACCGCTTGTGTATGCGGGTATTGGGAAAAAAGAACGCTTAGAGAGAGCGCAAATAGTACTTGAAAAAGTAGGACTAGGTGATAGAGGAGACCATAAACCAAATGAACTAAGCGGTGGTCAACGTCAACGCGTTGCTATAGCTAGAGCCTTGATCAATAATCCGAGTATTGTTTTGGCAGATGAGCCAACGGGAAATTTAGATAGTAAAAGTAGTGCTGAGATTATGAATCTATTTCAAGCAATACATGATGAAGGCAATACAGTGGTTATGGTTACGCACGAAGAGGATATAGCAAAATACGCCAAAAGAACAATTCGCATGCGCGATGGCAAACTTGCAAGCCAGTTAAGTGTTATCTAAATTAAAAATAACAAAACATCGTGAAGATTTATACTAAAACAGGGGATAAAGGACAAACATCTTTGGTTGGTGGAACAAGAGTTAGTAAAGACAATGCACAAATCGAAGCGTATGGAACTGTTGATGAATTAAATTCAGCGATTGGTCTAGTTGCAGGAGAAGATACCGTCTACACTGACTTTTTACAAGATATACAGCACAAATTATTCAATATCGGTAGCGTTTTAGCGTCAGAAGGCGATCTGGATTTCGAATTACCTACCATATCAGAAGAGGATATTACTATACTTGAGAAAGAAATCGATCGGTTAAACGAGGGATTACCTAGGCTCAAAAACTTTATTTTACCAGGAGGTAGTGTTCTAAGTGCTCACACACACTTGGCAAGATGTATATGTCGTCGTGCAGAGCGAAGAGTGGTTACCCTTGAAAATGACGAATATCTCATTCACCTTCGGTACCTAAATAGACTTAGCGATTATTTATTTGTCCTCAGTAGAGAGTATATTCGTTTAGCCGGAAAACAAGATGTTATCTGGCAAAAGAAATAAGTAGCCTAGCGACCTTGTTGTATCGCTAACTGCTCAACTTGCTGTAGAACATAACGAGGCATCTCAAAGGGAGCAAATTCTGTTAAACTTAGCTGCATATATTCTACCCCTTTATTGATATCACGTGTCGTATTAAGTGCATTGTTTCCAATCAGGAAATAGACTGCAGCTTTAATAGGCACCATTTGATCGCCGCCGGATGATGGCGCTACTATGGGTACCATGGTCTTAGCCATGGTCGAGTCCGTTTCTATTTGTTGAAGCATAGTAGTACTTAAACTATCAAAGGAAGTCGTCTTTCCAGCATTGAAATAAATCAGTAATTGTTGGAACAAGTACTTGTTTTCTTTTGTATCCGCAATTAATCCTTGAATTATCTTTTCTGCTTCAATATTTTTTCCCAGTTGCTGATACGCCGCTGCCATATTTTCTTTCAAGATATTTTCGCAAGGTCCATTCTTACATACTTTTTCGGCATATCTCAACCCTGTTTCAAAATTGCTAGCGGCAATATAGAGTCTTGCTAAGGAGTCTTGGTAAGCCGGTATTGTAGAATCAATAAGCATAATCTGACATAATGCTACACGTGCCAAAGAAGGATCCTTGTTTTCTAGGGCGAGTTTGTATAACGCCTCGGCTTCTTTTAAGCGGTCAGACTGAGTGCTACACGCAGCAAAAATAAGTACAGATAAAAGGACTAAATATTTCATGGTTTTGAGCCAACGAAAATATTACAAATCATGCACTTAAACCATATAAAGAGTTGTCTATTGGGGAATGGGGCACCCCAAAAGGGAACAAATTGCATGTTATCTTCTGTCCAAGTTCTTTTTTAGATAAATTTGCCCCACACTTTAAGAAAGAATGTTCGAAAATTTATCATCCCGTCTAGACAAAGCATTTCAAACCCTAAAAGGTCATTCCAAGCTTACGGAGCTCAACATAGCAGAAACGGTAAAAGAGATACGACGTGCCTTAGTAGATGCTGACGTTAGTTTCAAAATAGCGAAAGATTTTACCAATACAGTAAAAGATAAAGCTCTCGGTGCAGATGTATTAACGAGCGTAGCGCCTGGTCAATTATTAACAAAAATTGTAAATGATGAACTGGTATTGCTTTTGGGTGGGGAGTCTAAGCCTATAAACCTAGCGGGCAGTCCTGCTATCATATTAATTGCCGGTCTGCAGGGTTCGGGAAAAACTACGTTTTCGGGTAAGTTGGCTAGCTACCTCAAGTCAAAAGGTAAAAACCCATTGTTGGTAGCGTGTGATGTATATCGACCTGCGGCTATAAATCAAATTAGAGTATTAGGAGAACAAGTTGGGGTAAGTGTATATGCCAACGAAGAGAATAAGAATCCAGTAAGCATTGCTCAGGATGCAATTAAGCATGCGAAAGCAAATCAGCATAATGTGGTCATTATAGATACTGCCGGTCGTTTAAGTATAGACGAGGCGATGATGGCTGAAATCAGTGACTTAAAATCAGAGCTAAAACCACAAGAAATACTTTTTGTAGTGGATGCAATGACGGGTCAAGATGCTGTCAATACGGCTAAAGCATTCAACGACAGATTAGATTTTGATGGTGTAGTCTTAACAAAACTTGACGGTGACACCAGAGGTGGTGCTGCAATTTCTATAAAATCTATTGTAAATAAGCCTATAAAATTTGTAAGCACTGGAGAAAAATTAGATGCCTTAGATGTCTTTTATCCGGATAGGATGGCAAGTCGAATTCTGGGTATGGGTGATATCGTATCTTTTGTTGAGCGAGCACAGAATACGTTTGATGCGGAGGAAGCAGCTAAGCTTCAAAAGAAAATGCGAAAAAATCAATTTGATTTTGAGGATTTTTTGAAGCAGTTAAATCAAATTAAAAAAATGGGGAATATCAAAGATCTTATGGCAATGATACCTGGTGTAGGTAAAGCGATAAAAGATATTGATATAGATGACGATAGTTTTAAAGGTATTGAAGCTATTATACAAAGTATGACGACATACGAAAGGCAAAATCCAGAGACGTTAGACGGAAGCAGAAAGACACGTATTGCCAAAGGAAGTGGCACTTCGGTTACCGAAGTAAATAAACTTATCAAGCAGTTTGATGAAATGCGTAAAATGATGAAGATGATGAATAATGGGGGAGGAAGACCTGCAAAAATGCCATTCAGACGCTAGTGAAAGACCTCAGAAAAAATTATACAAAAGACGCTTTATTAGAAGCGAATTTACCTTCTCAACCTTTTGCTTTATTTGAAGAATGGTTTGCAGCAGCAGTTGCAGAGCCTCTTATATCAGAAGCAAATGCTATGGTGCTTTCTACGGTTCATAATAATGCGGTAGATTCTAGGATTGTACTGCTGAAAGATGTTCGAGATAGCCATTTTGTATTCTTTACCAACTATAATAGTCACAAAGGAAAGCAGCTTGAGGAAAATGGAAATTGTACCATTCTTTTTCCGTGGATTGCCCAAGAAAGACAAGTTATTGTTAGAGGGAAAGCATCCAAAATCAGTGAACAAGAATCGATTGACTATTTTGATTCAAGACCTAAAGGTAGCCAAATTGGAGCTTGGGTTTCTGAACAAAGTAGCGAGATAGGATCCCGGGAAGATTTAGACGCTAAGTTGGATTTCTATCTTAAAAAATTTGAAAATACGGTGATTCCTAAACCAAATCACTGGGGAGGATTTGAGATTAAACCGGTAGAAATTGAATTTTGGCAAGGAAGAGAAAATAGATTACACGATAGAATTCTTTATTACGTTGAAAATGAGAAGTGGTATTTTAAAAGACTGCAACCTTGATTTAGCGATACGTATTCTCATTTTTCCGTAAAACCATTTCGGTAGTGGATCAATAAACACATATTCTTCTATTTTCGTACCGAAGAACGTGTTTGCTGGGTTACGACATATCAAAAAAATATCGAATAGTAAGTCAAGATTCGTTTATTGGGTCATTGTGCCAGCATTAATGCTAGGTATTGCCTTGTTATTGTTTCAAACCTATAGCTTAGTTACAGGTAAATCCTTTCGTGATTTTGATTTTAATATTGGTAAATTATGGCAAACAGAAGCAAGCTCTTTACGAATAAATAAGGCAAATTTGCTTAAAACCTCAATGATTACTGACGAGCGAGCAGAACAGTTAAGCCAAGTTTCAACTCTTCTGGTAAACCTTAAAAAACTAGTAATTCCAACGTTGCCGACAAAACGAATGATTTTGCAATCTTCGGAGAATATAGAGGTCAAAGCAAATTCGAGTTATGCAAACGAGCTATTTGATCTTAGCTTGATAGATAATGTAAGTATAGCCTCAGCAGTGCAAAGCAAGCAGTTGCAAAAATATTATGCTAAGATAGAGAGTGATTACCTTATAAATCCTGATATGTTACCTAAAAAAGGCAAGTGGTACGTGGGTTTAAGTTTTACGCCTACCCTAAATTATAGAACATTTAGCTATGACGCATCTCAGGTAGCAGGTATTGCACAAGTTGATGCTTATATTTATACTTTTGGCCTTACAGAGAGTTCTCGTAATCAAACAGATAAGCCCATTACGTCCTATACGGTTGGCTTGGATGTAGGGCGAATATTTACGGATAGAATCAGTGTTTATTCAGGGATTCATTATGCCAATTATGGCGAACAAATAATGGTTAGGGTGGCAGATACAGAAAATCCAAATTACAAATCTGCTCATTTTATGGGTAACTGTGCGCTCTATGAGCGTTTTGATCCACAAGATAGAGCCGATAATGTTCCTTATACCAACACCTATTCGTTTATTGAAATCCCGATAGGCGTAAATGTTACAGTCAAATCCTTTGATAAGTCAAAGGTAAGTTTGGACTTTGGCGTTAACTTACAAAAAATGGATCATGTAAATGCCTTGGTTTATGATTTTGAAACGGACTACTATTATTGGTTAAATAGAAAAGAAGAAATTTTTGCCAAATTTGGAATAGGAAGTGAAGTAGGTGTTACAGTAAGTCAATACGTAGGCGAACGTATGGAATTGTTTATCAACCCACAATTTAAATACACTTTAAATTCTACACTTAAAAAACCATCCCCTATCACTCAAAATCAATACGCTACGGGGCTTCGCGTTGGATTTAAGCAACAATTGTTTTAATTAGGGCCCACGTATATATGACTTCAAAGGTCTATTTTTGTGCAGAATGAATCGAGTATACGTAGTAGCAGCAGTTCGTACCCCAATGGGTAGTTTTAATGGTAAGTTGAGCGGTATAACTGCACCTAAGCTGGGCGCAATTGCCATAAAAGGAGCTTTAGAAAAATCAGGGGTTAAACCAACAGATGTAGACGAAGTCTTTTTTGGTAATGTACTTCAAGCAGGAATAGGTCAAGCACCAGCGAGGCAAGCGGCTATCTTTGCTGGACTCCCAAACACTGTGCCTTGTACTACCATAAATAAAGTGTGTGCTAGTGGTCTGAAATCCGTAGCATTAGGTGCATCTTCAATTATGCTAGGTCAAAACCACATAGTTGTGGCGGGTGGTATGGAAAATATGAGTCAAGTTCCGCATTACTTACCGGGGTCAAGATCAGGTTACAAGTATGGTAATTTTACCGCTATAGATGGATTAGCTCATGATGGTTTACGAGATGTATATAATGATTATATGATGGGATCTGCGGCTGATAATACCGCAAAAATCCATAATTTTAGCAGAGAAGAGCAAGATGAGTACGCTATAAACTCTTACAAAAAAACGGCTATTTCTGTTGAAACAGGTAAGTTTAAAGATGAGATTATTCCAGTTCCTATTCCTCAGCGTAAGGGGGACCCTATTCTTATGTATGATGACGAGGAATATACCAATGTGATGTTTGATAAAATACCGTCACTTAGGCCAGCTTTTGGTAACGATGGTACCGTTACTGCCGCTAATGCAAGCACCATAAATGATGGTGCCGCTTGCATTATCCTGGTAAGTGAAGAAAAAATGATTGAACTCGGTTTAACACCTATTGCAGAAGTGTTATCTTTTGCAGATGCTGCACACGAACCAGAGTTCTTCACGACTGCTCCAGCCAAAGCTTTGCCTATAGCATTAGAAAGAGCTGGGTGCAGTATAAGTGATGTCGATGCATTTGAGTTAAATGAAGCATTCTCTGTGGTTGCTTTGGTTAACAATAAACTTCTTGATTTAGATCCTACGAAAGTAAATGTGAATGGAGGAGCCGTAGCTCTAGGTCACCCACTTGGAGCTTCCGGAGCACGAATCTTGGTAACGCTTATTCATGTCTTGAAACAAAATGAAGGGAAGATCGGAGCCGCAGCCATTTGTAATGGTGGTGGCGGTGCCAGCGCTATGGTTATAAAAAATATATAGTTTTAATTAATCAAAAAGGCACTTAAATGAGGTTAAAGCCGTTAAAGCAATGATGCGCACAGGTTTTATATTTTTTGCACTTTTTTGGTGTTTCAGTGCCAGCGCTCAACGGCAGGTAAATGCTGTAATGGATTCTATTTATGTGGATAGTATTCGAAACTTTGAGATCCAACTTGAAGGTTTAAGTAATAATATCATAAATGGGACAGACAAGGTAGAGCGAATTACCAGTTGTTTTTATTTTGTTCAGACACTTAAAGAAGCTTTGAAAGTTCCTAATTCATTTGATTATGAATTTAGCTCTCTGAAAACGGTATCTGCGTTACGTCCAGATGATAATAAGTTTAGAATATTCACTTGGAATTTGTTACTGGACAGTGGAAGATATCTTTATTTCGGTGCCTTGCAGATGAATAGCAATGATAGTTTAGTTTTATTTGGATTGTATGACAGTTCTGAATACAACAGGAATATAACATACGGTGAATTTGATAATAAACATTGGATGGGTGCTCTTTATTATCAAATACATCATTATGTATGGAAAAAGAAGGATTATTACTTAACCTTCGGTTGGGATGGCCAAGATAATAAAACCAATCGTAAAATAATTGATGTGCTTTGGTTTGATGAGTCAAATCGTCCTCATTTTGGTGACGAAATCTTCAACTTAGAAGGAGATTTGGTGTCTCGTTTAATTTTTGATTTTAGCGACAATACCTCTATGCTTTGCAGGTATGATAGTGACCTAGATGTGATAGTATACGCACATCTGGTTCCATTAAATCCGATGTTGGTAGGGCGTTACGAAAATTATGTTCCAGATGGAACATATGACATGCTTAAATTTGAGAAAGGAACATGGCGTAGGTATGAGTTGAAATTTGACCCTAAACATGCGGGTGATTTGAGGCGTTTCTAGAATCTACAGTAAGGATTAAAACATAAACCAGTGACCCCTTATGCCTTTTTCAGTATGGTATTCGAGAGCAGGCATAGGGAATTTAATACAGTTTGCAATTACAAGCAATGAATGAATCCCTTTTCGCTTGGTTTGGATGCGCGTAAAGTCTATGTCTGGTGAAATGTAAAATTGTCGACCGCGTTTAAAAATAGTCGTATAATCATATGATCTACCTTCACTTGTAAACCTATTATCATTGCCTCCAACCATTCCATCGGCGCCATAGCCTAATGCTATGTTCAACCATTTAGGCCATTTGCTCGTTGGTGCGAATGCATTTATATTTCCACTCAGCCAATAGGTTTGACCGTTATAGTCTTTAAGGATTCTTTCGGGGATATTACTTCCTAATAAGTTTGGTCTATACGCCGCATATGGAGAATGTTCAAAAGAGTATTTTAATAGGATACGTTGTTCATCCCAAACAAGGCTTTGCGATATTGCTAGTCCCGCTCCGATCGTATTTGCCGTTACATCTCCCATACTAGCACCCCATTCCGCTGAAAATCCATCTAGTACTTCAACACCCGTTTGAATAAAAAAACCATAAGAACCACCAATAATTGAATATTGTTTTTGTGTAAACCCGGCCCATTTCATCATTTCAATGCCAGCTATGCCCTCGTTGTAACAACTAAACATATGGCCTACTTTATCCATTTGTAGCCAATCTTTATTGTCATTTTGAAAGTGAAATGCAGAAGAAGGATAGTCCTTATACCAAAGATTATTGAGTCCAGCCATTAGCGCGCTGTAAGCAATCGTATTACTGCCGATAACGATCGTTTTTCGCACGCGGTATTGAGTACTGTCCTGCGCCTGGCAAATGACAGTAAGAACAAGTATACTTGAGGTTATAACATTACGAAAGGATAGTTGCCTTAGTAGCATCTAGAATTTTTATTACGTCTACAGCTGTCGGTGCTTGAGCATACACTCTAAGAAGAGGTTCTGTGCCACTTGGGCGTATCATTACCCAATTATCTTCATTAAGTAAGAACTTAAAACCGTCTATCGATTCGTGCCCTGTTACAGTGTAATCGCCAAAATGGGCATATTCTTTTGAAGTGCATTTTTGAATAATGGCCAACTTTTGTTCTTCAGGTACGTGCAAGTCATATCTATCCATGGCAAAAGATCCTGTAATTTCATAAACTTCATGTATAAGTTCGTTTAAGGTTTTACCCGTTTTAGCCATATACTCCCATAGTATCAATCCCATCCATATGCCATCACGCTCAGGAATATGGGTGCTTACTGCTATTCCTCCACTTTCTTCACCTCCAAGTAAGGCGTCATTTTCAATCATCTCTTTACAGATGTATTTAAAGCCGATTTTAGTTACGGTATTTTCTAGTCCATAGTGATCGCAGAGGGTTTTAATTTTAGAGGTACAACTAAAACTCGTATACACATTTCCCTTTACCCCTTTCATTTCAACCAGGTATCTAATTAGCAAGAGAATAATGTGATGTGAATCTACAAAATCACCATTTTCGTCAAATAAACCAATCCTATCCGCATCACCATCTGTGGCAAGACCACAAGAGATATCACTGTTTCGGATAAGCTCGGCAAACGGTTTTAAGTTACGTGCAATAGGCTCTGGTGCCTGTCCCATAAAACTAGGGTTATATTCTGCGTGCATCAGATAAGTATCAGGTAATAATCTTCGTATTACGTTTTGTCCTGCACCGTACATAGCATCATAACCAAATTTAATTCCACTTTTTTTAATAGCATTAATATCAAAATTTGCTTTTACATGGTCTATGTATTCTTGCTCCATGTCAATGATCTCAACTAAGTCACTCTTTTTAAGTTGTTCCATTGAAAGAATCGTTACGGCATGGCTATCAGGAATTAAGATTTCGACGGCATCTATTTGATCTTGAATAGCAGGACCTCCGTAATGCGCTTTAATCTTAAAACCATTATAACTTGGAGGATTGTGACTAGCGGTGATAACTATACCTGCAAATGCTTTGTGTTTAAGAGTTGAGAGTGATACCATAGGGGTAGACACAAAACCTTCTGATGTATATACTTTTATGCCCTCATTTATAAGTACAGAAATTGTTGTTTCGGTAAATAATTGACCAGCAAATCGGCAATCATAGCCTATAACTGCACTGTGATTATCAGTTGTATTTTTTATCCATTGCGCAGTGGCATAAGCAACTCGAGCAACATTATCTGTAGTATATTCTTGAGCAATTATTGCTCTCCAGCCGTCCGTTCCAAATTTTATTTTATTCATTATTAGTTTATTATTTTATTCCAAGGATTTGTTAAAAGTGTCTTGTAATACGTTTCTGATTGTTGAGGTGCGATTTCTTGTGTATTGATATCCTCCAGTAAAAAGGTAAATCTTTTCTCGCTTAAATATTCCTCTAAAGATTGCAAATTTATAGCAATCCCTAATTCCTCTAGCTGTTTTGATGATAATGTAATCAAGTGTTTATCTATAAGAAGCTCAATAGCTAACAATTCTTGGAAAGGAATATTTTTATACTTGGTCCATTTTTCAAGAATACTAATTTGATCTATTTCCCATGGAAGGAAGATTATCGTTTGAAAATGGCCTGATTCTGTATTGTTTAAAATGGTCTGTTTGTTCTTATTTACTGTTTCCGTAAATATGATATAGATGTTTTTGTTCTCTATGTTAGAGTTAATATCGGGAGCTAATACCTTGTATTTTATATGTTTAATCGGAGGTATTTTAAACAATTCTCGATTAATGCTTGGATCCTGCATAGCCTGATATTGAAGTTGTAATGAGGATCTAGGATTCGTTTTAAAATTGTTGTTACCGAATTGAACTAGATGGAAATAATATTGTTTGCTTTGCAATGCGTTCCAATAGCTCAGCTCTGCTGATCCACTTGCATTAGAGGGAATTGTAGTGCTCTTAAGAAGATTCGTTATATCTTGAATATCTACGAAGCCATAGTTTATTTTTTTGCCAGCTTTAGTGGTTCCGGTAAAGGAAAATCCTTGAATATCAAACGAGAATGATTTATTAAAAATTTCCCAGTATTCATGTATGAATAAATCATTGCCACTCACAAAAGGAAGTAAGGCATTCCGTTCTAAGGCCCGAAAGTTTTGTGATCCTACGATCTTCTTTTTATCGCTGCCTTCCCACAAGGCTAAATCCCCGGTAAGTAACTTGGGATAGATTAATTCCTGCAGTGACCTAACCATATTAAATCCTATACTGTCGTGCTGCTTTAACGCAGATAGATGTATAAGAACGGGAGTTTTTTCGTAATTTTTAGGCAATTTAGCCGTATACCCTGTACTTAAAAAACAAATTCCAAGTAGAAGACCAAAACTACGTAAATGCATTTTCTCCAGTAATTTCCATGCCCAATATTAACAAATGGATGTCATGTGTTCCTTCGTAGGTAACCACACTTTCTAAATTCATCATATGTCGCATCATTGAATATTCTCCCGTTATGCCCATTCCTCCATGCATTTGTCTAGCTTCTCTAGCCACATTAATTGCCATTTCTACACTGTTTCGTTTGGCTAATGAAATTTGGGCTGGCGTTGCTTTTCCTGCATTCATAAGATTGCCAAGTCTCCAGCATATTAATTGAGCTTTGGTAATTTCGGTTAGCATTTCTGCTAATTTTTTTTGTTGCAATTGAAACCCTCCAATAGGTTTGCCAAATTGTTTTCTTTCTGCTGCGTATCTCCTGGCACTTTCGTAGCAATCCATAGCCGCACCAATAGCACCCCAACTTATCCCGTATCTTGCAGAGTTAAGACATGTTAACGGACCTTTCAAACCTTTAACGCCAGGTAAAATGTTTGATTTTGGAATACGTACATTGTCAAAAACCAATTCGCCTGTAATGCTTGCTCTTAAACTCCATTTTCCGTGTGTTGTAGGTGTGGAAAATCCAATCATGCCTCTTTCTACGATAACGCCGTGAATAATGCCATCTTCATTTTTAGCCCATACAACAGCAATGTCTGCTTGTGGCGAGTTGCTGATCCACATTTTTGCACCATTTAAGATAATATCATCACCGTCTTCTTTAAAGTGAGTGGTCATTCCACTTGGGTCACTTCCATGGTCGGGCTCGGTTAAGCCAAAACAACCTAACATATCTCCAGATGCTAATTTGGGTAAGAATTTGCGTTTTTGTTCTTCACTTCCAAATTTATGAATGGGGTACATCACCAACGATCCTTGTACGCTTGCCGTAGAACGAATTCCACTGTCGCATCGCTCTAATTCTTGCATAGCAATTCCATAGCTAATATAATCTAAACCGCCGCCACCGTATTCGGCGGGTATTTGCGGACCAAAGCATCCAACTTCACCCAGTTGCTTAATAATGTGAGAGGGGAAGTAATTGTTTTCAGCACATGCCTCAATAATCGGAGAAAGTTCTCTTTTTACATAACTACGCACACTGTCTCGTACTAAAAGATGTTCCTCGGTTAGAAGATCATCTATGTTGTAAAAATCTGGGTGGGTAAATAGGTCTTGTCCTTTCTTAGCCTCTTTAAGCAAATTTATTTCTTCTAAGGTCATTTTGGTATATAAAACTATGTTTGCAAATGTAAAATTTAAAGTCAACATAGGACCGATATGAGCAGTAGTTTAGAAACAATTCTAAGTATAGATAAGATAAGAGTAAAGGCACATCACGGCTGGTACGAGAGTGAACGTAAAATAGGCGGTTTCTATTCTATTTCGGTGCAGGTGTTTTCCACATTTCCGAGTACCCAATCATTTGATGAAATGGATATTAGCATCAATTATGAACAAATATATGAAACGGTGTTATCGGTTATGAACGAGGAATTTAAACTGATAGAACAATGTTGTAAGGTGCTTTTTGAACGCTTAAAACAACTGAAACCATCTGAAATTTGGCAAGTACACTTGATAAAAGAAGATGTGCCTATAAAACATGTAGGGAGTACCTCTTTCTGTATTAAGGGGTGATACGTGTTAAGCGTAAAAAAAAATAGATTGGTCAATATACTGGTCTTTAGCGTCGGCTTATCAGCCTTAAAAGTATATTTTCGCACCTTTAAATTTTAAAAAAACAAAATGGGAACATTGATAATGGCAGGTCAGCTTATTCTGGCCCTAGCAATATTAGTATCACTGCACGAATGGGGACATTACATTGCCGCACGTACATTTGGTATTCGTGTAGAAAAATTCTTTATCTTTTTTGATGCGTGGGGCACTAAGCTTTTTAGCAAAAAGATTGGAGATACCGAATGGGGTATTGGCTGGTTGCCATTAGGAGGATATGTAAAAATAAGCGGCATGATTGACGAGAGTCTGGATCAAGAACAACTTGCTTCAGAACCAGAGGATTTTGAGTTTAGAAGTAAACCTGCTTGGCAAAGACTTATCGTGATGATAGGAGGGGTAACGGTTAACTTTATCTTAGGAGTGTTAATATTTGGACTTTCCCTTTTTTACTATGGGACAACGTCGTTGCCAAATGCTGCCGTAATGGAAAAAGGTGGTGTGCTCGTTGGTGAGATAGGAGAAAATGCGGGACTTAAAACAGGCGATAAAATTGTTGCTGTTAACGGTAAAAATGCTGAAAATTTCCTAGACTTATTTGATCCGGTAAATTACATCAGAGAAGGGCTTACCTATTCGGTACTTCGTGATGGTCAAGAATTAACCATTCAAATTGAAGACAGTGTGCGCAAGCAAGTACTTGAAAGTAGAGGTGATCTTAGATTATTCGATTTCAGACGCATAGCAGAAGTGGGTGATTTCAGTAATTTTGAAGATCCTACAATGAGTAATGCCTACAATGCAGGCTTGCAGCAAAAGGATGTGATTATTGGTATTGATAGTACATCCATAACCTATTACGATGAGATAAAGAGTTTGCTTGCCCCTCACAAAGGAGATACTGCGCAACTTACGATTATGAGAGCAGGCGCCAAAATGAACCTAGCCGTGGCAGTAGATACTGCAGGTGTAATTAATCTACCATACGCAATCTATGCTCAATACGAGGTGGATACTGTGCATCAAAATTTTGGATTCTTTGAATCTTTTCCTGCAGGCTATAACAAAGGCATCAATACATTAAAAGTGAATATTATCGCGTTTGGTGAGATGTTCAAAGGAAAGCTTAACCCTGTAAAATCGGTTAGTGGTCCTGTAGGCATTGCTAAAATATTTGGGTCAGAGTGGATTTGGCAGCGTTTCTGGGAGTTAACCGGCATGTTATCTTTCATCTTAGCGTTTATGAACTTGTTACCTATTCCGGCATTAGATGGGGGACACGTTTTGTTCTTACTCATCGAAATGGTGCGTAGAAAACCACTGCCTGAAAAAGTGATGTACTATTTCCAAATAGTAGGCATGGTTATTTTGTTCGCACTAATGGGCTTTATCTTGTTTATTGATGCATTCAATGCATTCTTCGGCTAGGTTTAATGGATAATTTCTTTTCATTTTATAACATAGAAGAATTATTTTTTATAGACGAGGTCAAGTTAAAACAAGACTATCTACGATTGAGTAAAGCGTATCATCCTGATTTTTATTTGGATGATGATGAAAAGTATGCAGAAGCCTTACATGTTTCGAGCATCAATAATAAAGCCTACAAGCAACTTAAAACGCTTGAAGGACGGGTAGCTCATATTTTGCGAGAAAATGGCTTGTTGGAAGCCCAAGAAAATAAATTATCGCAGGATTTCTTAATTCAAATGATGGATATAAACGAAGCTATCATGGACTTAAAAATGGAACCCGATGAAGAGAAAGTGGCAAACATAAGTGTGGAAGTAAATGCTTTTGAAGAAGAGCTTAGTCAAACGCTACTAAGTTTAGCTCAACAGGCTGACAAAGAACTAGGTAATGACAGGGTAAGAAGAGAAAGTATAGAAAGAATAAAAGATATTTACCTAAAACAAAAGTATCTGTTGCGTATAAAAGAAAGTCTGAATACTTTCGCAGCGCTATAAGTAAAAAGCAAAATTTTTTGCCCGGATGGCGGAATTGGTAGACGCGTCGGTCTCAAACACCGATGCCGCAAGGCGTGCCGGTTCGATCCCGGCTCCGGGTACATATAAGAGAGTCTTAGTTATAAGGCTCTCTTTTTTTATGGCTTCTAATCTGATGGTTGTAGATCCAACTATTAGCTTCCTTTTTTAGAAGATCGGAAATGAAATAGAGAGTACCAAGTTTTAACTTTTTTGTTCCATTTCTTTAAACTCTTGTTTTAGATTGTCTGTTAAATCTTCTCCTTTTCTAGCAATTTTTTTCCGTGTTATGGAACCTTTGTCGGGTGCAAACAAAATTCCTAAAGCGGTTCCGGCGGCAATGCCAGCCATTAAACCTAATACTACTTTTCCTGTACTCATGATCTTTTTTCTGTTATGTTGTTAAATGCTTTTTGTTTCCAATGATTACATGTTGTGTTGAAGCACGTATGGTAATAATAAGGAGTGTATGCATTTTGCTTCTTATAGTGTAAGCAAAAAGTCAAGGTCCTCATTGTAATTGCCATCACATCAAGTTACGCTATGTCTCTCATCTTCATCTTTAGTTTAATACATCTTTTGTATGGTGTAAAGGTTATATGATAGCCGCTAGAATGTATTACACAATTGGCGTAAAGAGTTGCAGTATTCTGTTATTTTAAAAAAAAATGTGGGTTGTTACGTTTTAAACAAGCAGCAAGTTAGATAGCTTCTTACCCTTTGGCCATGCGCCAGCGTATTGGAATGTGGCTAAACGTAAGATGACCTAGACGTTCTATTGGCCAATTAAAAAAAGTAAAACGGTAATTCTGCTATACTACTTAAAATGAATTAGTATAAATTATCGAACACTTGCTCGAAGAAGCCTGTCGTTTATAGCTCGACCTATGCCTTCGCTTCTACATCGTTCTGCCAAAATAAAATCACTGTTATCCTCATCTGCTAAATGCATCATTTCAAAAAGATTGTTAGCTATTTCACTTAAATTATAATCGCTTGAAAGGAGGTAAGGAATTTGATGTTCAGTAGTTTCCATTTTTTCAAAAAGCAAGATAGATACTTTTTTGGTTTGGTGGTTGTGTAAAGCATCCTGCATATCGTCTACCAAGAAAAGTGGTTTTTTAGTAGCATAGTGCTTTTTTAGTTGCCCGGGAGCCGTTATTTTTTCATCTGCTGGGGTACGCACATGTACGCCAATTTCTGCTTCAATTTGTTCTTTGCTGATACCGCCTTCTCTAAGCAAGGTGACGTGGTTTTCGAGTACCGAAACAATAGTACTTTCAACACCCACATCACATTTGCCACCATCTAAAATATAGCTAACGGAATCTCCTAAACTTTGAGCTACGCGTTCAGCGGTAGTCGGGCTCACGGTATTAGAAATATTGGCGCTAGGTGCGGCTAGTGGAAAGTTTAAGAGACTTAGCAATTGCAGCGTAAGTTGGTGATTAGGAACACGCAAAGCTACATTAGGCAATCCTGCAGTTACTAAATCGGGTACAATATTGTTTTTAGGCATTAAAATAGTTAACGAACCAGGCCAAAAGGCATTTGCGAGTTGTTGTGCAAGAGGAGAAAATTCAGTTACATATTTTACGACTTCATCTGCACTGGCTATGTGTATTATAAGCGGATTAAAGTTGGGCCGTTGCTTAGCACTATATATTTTAGAAACAGCATTAGCGTCTAACGCATTCGCTGCTAAACCGTAGACCGTTTCCGTCGGAATTGCTACAAGCTGACCATTTTGTAATAGAGATGTGGCTAGCGCCAAATCTGTGCCTGTCATTTTTTGTCTCTTGCTAGGTCAAACTTTTCAATTTTATTGTAAAGATGACTTCGTTGAATATCGATTTCAGTGGCCGTTTTGGCCACATTCCAGTTGTTTTTCTTTAGTTTGGCGTCGATAAACATTTTTTCTGCATAATCTTTAAACTCTTGAAATTTTGAGAATTCATTAATAGCATCCATTGTGCCTGGCTTCTTCTTGCCGTTATTGGCATAAAGCTGCACATTCTCTTCCGTTATTTTATGATCACAAAGTATAATCAAGCGTTCTACTATGTTGCGTAATTCTCTAATATTTCCGCTCCAATAGATGTTTTTAAGTGCTTCCATGGCACCCGCTGTAAATTGTTTTTTGTGAATACCGTTATCTTCACAAATTTCTTGCATAAATTTCTCCGCTAGAGCAGGAATATCCGTTACACGCTCATTAAGCGAAGGAACGTGTATTACAATCACTGAAAT
>CAMDBP010000029.1 GCA_945889315.1 Chitinophaga pinensis | reverse complement strand
CTATGTTCAATTTGACAGTAGTTTGAAAGTGTATGCTGCACATCCCAAGTTGCTGGAGACTATTATGGATGACGTTACGCTAAAATTAAACGCGAGTAAGTAATGTTTTATCCTAAAAGTATTGCAACTAAACTAGGCTTTGATCTCGTTTTAGAAAAGGTTGCACAATTTTGTGAAACCTCAAAAGGACTAAGTCACATAGGCAGGATTCGGTCTACGGACAATCACGATCAAATTGTAATGTGGCTACAACAAACTAGTGAGGTACTGGAGATTATAGAAAAGGGTGATTTATCTTTCTCGTTGGCATTGGATTTTGACTTACAAGAAAAAGCAGCCAGATCCATAGGTTTTTTTTATGAGATAGAAGATATCAAAAATATTCAATCGTTGTTATTGGTGCTTCAACGCGTTTTGGTTTTCTTAGAAGCTAAAGCAAGTGATTATCCTAATATCGCTACACTTTTTCAGGGTATTGCTCCCGATTTTGAGTTAATCACCGCGATAGATCAGATTATTGGCCCCGATGAAGAAATAAAGCCAAGCGCTAGCAAGGCCCTACAAAAAATAGTAAATGAGATTACTAAGGCTGAACGAGAAATTATACGCAGTTCAAATAGTCTATTTAATAATGCGAAAGAAAAAGGATACTTAGGGGATACAGAGCTAGGTATAAAAAATGGACGAGTGGTATTACCGGTTCTTTCTGAACACAAACGAAAGATTAACGGACTTTTTATCGATCAATCTGGCACAGGGAAGATTTCGTATATAGAACCTATCGAGTTAGTAGGTTTGAACAATGAATTGGCAGAGCTTCATATCAAAAAGCGCCAAGAGATAGTGGTAATCTTAAGATCACTTACCGCTCGAATTGTAGTTTACTTGGAAGATATAAAACTAGGTGTACAGCGGTTGGGGGCGTTTGATTTTATAAGAGCAAAGGCTCGCTTGGCAAGTGAATGGAGTTGTGTATTGCCAAGTATAGGCGAAGATACTCGGGTAAAATCAGCAAAACATCCCTTGTTGGCAGACCGTTTGCGTGCAGAAAATAAAGAAATTATTGCCTTGGACTATGAGTTACATGCAGACCAGCGTCTTATTGTTATCTCGGGCCCTAATGCCGGGGGGAAGTCCGTGTCGCTTAAAACCGTTGGTCTACTTCAATATATGTTGCAATCGGGTTTTTTAGTTCCTTGCTCTGTGGTGAGTACGTTCCACTTGTTTGAGAATATTTTTATTGATATTGGAGATGATCAAAGTATTGAATCTGACCTAAGTACGTATAGCTCCCATCTTAAAGCGGCCAAGCATATCATAAATTTCAGTAGTTCGGATACCATGGTGCTAATGGACGAGATTGGCACTGGTACAGATCCTATGTTTGGAGGCCCAATGGCCGAGGCTGTATTAGAAGAAATACAAAAGAAAGGCGCATACGGTATTATAACTACTCACTTTAGTAATATCAAGGCCAAGGCTGAGAAGTTAGAAGGAGTAATAAACGCCGCCATGCTTTTTGACGTGGAAAATCTAGTGCCGCTTTATAAGTTACAATTGGGGCAGCCTGGAAGTTCGTTTGTGTATGAGGTTGCTGCAAACATTGGATTGAATAAAAAATTAATTAAGCGTGCTAAACAATTAACCAATACCAAGCAATATGATTTGGATGCTCTTTTAGCAGAGGTGCAAACCAGAAATGAATTAGTTTCACAAAATCAAGCTGAACTTAGTCAAAAACTGGCAGATGCAAAGAGCATAGAAGTAGAATACAGACTGCTCAAAGAAAGCCTCGATGCACAGAAGAAGGATATCATGGCCCAAGCAACCGCCCAGGCGAACGATATCATTAAAAGTGCCAATAAGGAAATCGAAAAAACTATTCGAGAGATTAAGGAAGCGGGAGCCGATAAGGTTAAAACACTGAAAGTACGTGAAAAACTGCAAGCGCAGGTTTCGTCTGATATACCTGTTGTTGAAAAAGTGCTTTCTAATCTAAAAGTGGGTGATACGGTTCAATTGAACAATACAGAATCAGTAGGTGAAATTATAGAGATAAAGCGGGATAAAGCCATTTTGCAGGTAGGAGCGATGACGACCAGCACCAAGTTGCAAAATCTTACCAAAGTAGGTGCTCAACATGCCAAAAAAGTAAAAAAATATATTAGTTCATCTTCGTATAACGAAAAACAGTCTTCGTTTAAGTCTGAGAAAGACATACGTGGCATGCGTACGATGGATGCGCTCACCGAGATGGACACATGGATAGACAATGCATTAATATTAGGCGTAGGAAGTTTACGCGTACTTCATGGCAAGGGAAATGGCATACTAAGATTGGAACTAAGACGGCATTTAAAAGGTCATCCCTCTATTCAAAAAATAACCTATGAGCATGTGGATTTAGGTGGTGAAGGAATCAGTATAATTGAGTTAAAGTAGCATGAATCCGGTGGCTTTCTTTTTTTTGAAACCCCAGTGAAATTTAATCAGAGGTATCCCGAATTATTTAAAGACCTTTGCACCGTGCTTAATCAAAATCCACTTAACCATGAAAATGACTACGCATTTACAGTAAAATGAAACAAATATTTAAATACGGGGATACCAAGGAATATTATAGAGTAGTAGCAAAAGGAGATGTTGCCAAATTTAATGGGGTAGTAGTGCATCCTTATTACGCCACATTTGCGCTAGCGCGGGATGCAGAATGGACGTGTAGATTATTTGTACTCGATATGAAAGAAATTGAGGAAGAGGGTATAGGTACGTATGTTAATATTCAGCATAAGGCACCTGCGAAAATTGGTGATGAAGTTCGTTTTATCGCAACCTTAAAAAGTGTGAATATAAATGAGGTAGTTTGTACGTTCACCGCTAAAGTAGGCAATAGGCTAATTGCTGTTGGTGAAACTGGACAGAAAATATTAGATGCGGATCAATTAGAATCACTAGAAAGGACGGCGAACAGTGGCTAAAAAAAAGGAACGAGATACTAGCATTACCAAAAACAGAAGAGCTTCTTTTGAATTTGCGCTTGAGGAACGATATGAAGCTGGGATTGTGCTTACGGGTCCAGAGATCAAATCCATTCGCGCTAAAAAAGTAAGTATAAGTGAGGCCTACTGTTATATTGACAGCAAAGGTATTCTCCGGATAAAAGGTATGCGTATTTCAGAATTTAAAAATGCCGGTTATATGCTGCAAAATCCTGACCGTGAGAAATTACTCTTGTTGACCAAAAATGAACTCAAAAAAATCAACAATAAACTTAAAGATCAGGGAAATACTATAGTGCCTATTGAAGTATTCATTTCACCAAAGGGTTTTGCCAAAGTAGAAATTGCGATTGCGCGGGGTAAAAAGTATCACGATAAGCGTGAAAGCTTAAAAGACAAGGATGTACAACGCGAAATAAGCAGGTATCAATAGTTCGAAAAAAATATAAAATCATCGGTGACAACTAAACTCACGGATTATATTTGCACCTACTAAAAAAGAGTATTAAGCCACACTTTTTACTCTTGCAGAAGTAGACACATTACCTCCATATCTACTTCATATTCATAGAATACCACAAACTAATTGCTCACGTGGTGAAATTGGTAGACACGCCAGCTTGAGGGGCTGGTGTCCGCTTAGGACGTGCTGGTTCGAATCCAGTCGTGAGCACTTTTTGGTAGAAACAGAGAGTATACGTTTTATCGATTAAACTAACATTTTTTTACTGCGATTCTGTCCATTTTCAAGGGGTAAAACTACGTGCAGTAATTGCTATTTTATTACAGTCTTCTAACATTTCGGTTTGGAATTTATTAGTTCAACGGAAATTATGATGTGGTATTTATTATTTAATCGTAATATTGCAATGAATAAATAATGGGAGTAACGCGGACAGATATATTTACGGATCATCAAAACGAGATAGCAGCAATCGCCAAAGTACTTGGTCATCCTGCACGCATTGCCATACTGCAGCAAATTGCGATGACTCAAGGTTGCGTCTGCGGAGACTTGGTGAATGAAATTGGACTTGCTCAAGCCACTATCTCTCAGCACCTTAAAGAATTAAAAAATATGGGTATATTACAAGGAACCATAGAAGGTACACGTGTATGCTACTGCATTAATCCCATTAAATGGCAAGAAATAAAATCTTCTTTAGAACACTTTTTTAACCTTAAAATAGACCAGATAGATGGGTGTTGCTGACTTCTCGATACAAAGCGGACTTTCCAGTTTCAATCGAACGGGCAACTATTTGGTGAATCTGAGTGAAGAAATCGAAGATGGATTTGTAATGAAAATCACCTACCAATAATTAAATAGCATCATGAAAATATCACAGCTTCAAGAAACACTAAAAACGATGGATGAGGTTCCCTTTGTGCTACCCAACGGAACTTTCGTGCCCGCTCACTGTCACCTTACCGAAATAGGGTTAGCTACTAAAACATTTATAGATTGCGGAGCGAAAAAACACCAAGATAAGAAAGTACTGCTGCAATTATGGACCAGTGTAGATACCGACCACAGACTGAAGGCTGACAAGTTCTTGAATATTATCAACTCATCTCTTCCGCTTTTTGAAGGGGAAGATTTGGATGTAGAAGTAGAGTACCAAGTGGCTGATACAGTGGGAAGGTTTGCCTTAGATTTTGATGGAACTAAGTTTACCTTACAAGGAACAAAAACAGACTGTCTAGCGACTGAGTTGTGTGGCATAGATGCAATACAGAATAAAACAAAAAAGAGCTTATCCGCTTTGGGAGATAACACAGTAGCGTGTACTCCTGGTGGAGGATGCTGTTAATTTTAGATGTTTTTACCATTGGTATAAACTATCCTAGCAAGAATACTTCATTAAAACAAAAATGAATAACGCATTATCTGAATTCATTAAAGAGCTTAAAATGGATGCACTTGCTCCAGAAAGATTGCTTCAGTTGGACCCACTAATCCACTTTATACAAGCTAAGAAGGATGCAAATGAAGTCATCCATCTTCATTTTATTTGCACGCACAATAGCCGAAGAAGTCATTTGTGTCAAGTGTGGGCACAAACCATGGCCGCCTATTTTAACGTAAAAGACGTGACATGTTACTCCGGCGGAACAGAAGCAACGGCTGTTTATTCGATGATTATACAAACATTTGTTACCACAGGTTTCAGGGTACAAGTGTCGGATGACACATCTAATCCCTTGGTTACCTTATACTATTCAGATGTAATGCCGCCGATGCATTTGTTTTCTAAGGCTTACGACGATGCGGTGAATCCGTCTTCCCATTTTGCGGCGATTATGACGTGTGATGACGCAGACGCAAATTGTCCCATAATTCCAAATGCAACTCGAATTGCGGTCACTTATAAAGATCCCAAGGCAAGTGATGGGACAGCCGAACAAGCGCAGGTGTACGCAGCACGAAGTAAGCAAATTGCCACAGAGATGAAATATGTATTTGCTCAGTTGAAATGAAAAAATACCACGATGTTTTTGGAGAATTTATAGGAAGCGCTTTGATGGTGTTTATGGGTTGTGGGTCGGTAGCTATTGCAGTGCTGTATTACCCATTATCACTTTGGCAGGTAGCTCTGATGTGGAGTTTGGCTGTGGCATTGGCTATTTATACGGTAAAAGGATTTAGTCATGCACATTTAAATCCAGCAGTAACCTTAGCAATGGCTATTACACAAAAAACGAAATGGCTCAACGTACCGATGTATTTTTTAGCTCAATTAGCGGGTGCTGTATTTGCTTCTTTTGTTTTATATGCGTTGATTAATAAAGATTTACAGGCGTTTGAACACGCACAATCACTGGTGAGAGGAGAGCTTAACTCGTACCATTCTGCGGTCATGTTTGGTGAGTTTTTTCCAAATCCAGGATATGAGTCTTCGCTTCAAGTTTCTCCATTAAAAGCGGGTGTTGCAGAGGGCCTTGGGACCTTTGTGTTGGTATTGGTTATTTTTATACTCAGTGCTAAAGAGTGGCGCTTTCATAAATGGGTACCTGTGCTTATTGGCTTATTGGTAGGAGGTATTATACTGTGCGTGGCTCCTTATACACAAGCAGGTATCAATCCAGCACGCGACTTCGGACCACGTTTGGTAGCGTATTTTAGCGGTTGGGGTGAAGCGGCGTTTCCTGCAGTGCGTTGGAGTTTTTTTACGGTTTATATAGTGTCGCCCATGTTGGGTGGAGCTGCCGCTGCGTTCTTGTTTAAGAGAATAATGAGCATGCGCTAGTTTTATTCTATTTTCGTTTCATCCTTTATGAGATTTTATCCCTTAGCTATTTTTCTTGGTTTTACATTCACAGGACTTGCGCAACTAGACAGCGCACATATCGAGTTATTTGTAAATGCTCCTTTTAGTAATGCTGATTTTAGTGTTCCTCAAGAAATAGGGGTTAAATTCAGCAAAAAAGAGAAGCCCATACAGTTTATGGTGGCCTACAGTAGGCTTTCCCAAAATAATAATTGGATTCAATACTTTGACGAGGCCAATCAGTATTGGACGTTTAACAGTTTGGTTTTACATAATCATTCAAAAGACAATCCGGCTCTTGGTAAGTCTCAGGTGATTAAAACAACATCCAACGGGATACGTTTTGGGCTAAGTACCGAGAAAAAATCTGAATTATTTACGCTTTTTGGTTCAGTGTCTATCCATACGTTTTTTAATAAAATAGCCATTGCTGAAAATAACTACACCTGTTTTATAGAAACGGACTCACTATCTTCGGGTTTGTGGGGAAGACAAACCATACTGCAAGGCACTTTTTTAACCCCAAGATCAATGCAATACAACTCCATAGTTCCGGTGTTTAATGGTGAGTTGGGAGCGGTATTTACGATGAATGAGCACTTTAAACTAATTCCTAAGCTCAATTTTAGTTTGTATCCAGATGATACTCGAATTCGTTATGGTTCACTGTATAACAGGACGAACAATTTGGAGTCGAATGTGCGTTTAGCCATTCAATTATCCTACATTTTATAATTGTGGATTGATATCCTGATTTAGTTTTTACGAAATAACCTTTCTTTGCTGCAAAATGAGCAAAAGAGAAAAACTTCTTGAACAGTTAGAAGCCAAGTTTAGTGCTACGGGTCAGGACTTAGATACACATCTAGAAGGCTTACTAGCAGCTAATTATATTACCTATTGGGATTACATTAAGACCGATGCCCTTTTAAGTTTACAGCAGCAGCGTACCTCATATCCTGACGAGATGGTGTTTATTATGTATCATCAAGTGAATGAGTTGCTTTTTAAAATGATGCTTTGGGAAATAGAACAAGTATCTAAAAATCAAAATCTTACAGTAGACTTTTTTGCTGAAAAACTATACCGAGTGAGCAGGTATGTGGATGTATTAGCTTCGTCATTTGAAGTGATGGGAGATGGCATGAGTATGGATCAGTACCAAAAATTCAGACATACGCTTACACCAGCTAGCGGATTTCAAAGTGCTCAATATCGAAAAATCGAATTTGCGAGTACTGAACTAATTAATCTAATTGATAACAGATACAGAGCAACTATTGATAGAAATACGCCTTATAGCCATGCCTTCGAGCATTTATATTGGCAAGCAGCCGGAAAAGACTTTGTTACCGGGAAGAAAAACATGTTGCTAACTAACTTTGAAGACAAGTATCGCAAGGACTTTTTGAGATTTATGAAGGAGTATAATGAGACTAACTTGTGGTCCAAATTCAAGAGTCTTCCGGAGGATACGCGTTCTGATGTAAAATTACTTAATGCTATGCGTCATTACGACCATACCATGAACGTACGCTGGGTGATGGCGCATTATACAGCTGCAGGCAAGTATTTAGCAAAACCAGATGGAACTGTAGAAGAAGCAACTGGTGGAAGCGATTGGCGTAAGTATATGCTACCCAAATACCAAAAAAGAATTTTCTTTCCTGAATTATGGAGCCAAGACGAGCTTGATAATTGGGGGATAGATAATTTGGAAAGTTATACCAAATTATAGGAGCAGTTCAATCCTGAAAGAAGGTTTGTACTTTTATATTTCAAGCAAACTTTAGTGCTGTATCACCAGTTGGTCGGTGGTAGTCTTGTTATCTAAACGGATTTGTAGAAAGTAAGTACCATTTATCAGATGTTTGGTCTCTAAAAAATTGATCCAATTATCCATTTTACCTTTTTCTACTAATTGGCCATGTAGGTTAGTGAGCTGGTAAGTGGCGCCTGGCAAACATCTTACTTTCACATAGTTTGCTGCAGGATTTGGATATACAACTAGTTCTAATTCTTCTAGTTGGTGTAGGTTTAATGTTGGCATTTTATTTAGTATACTGTCTGCTTTCATGGCATTGGGAATGCCGTGTCCGTAGGCAATATCAGGCGTAAAGTAGCGATCGCAGCTTCTTAAAATTGCTTCGGTTACTTGGGCATTGGTTTTGGTAGGATGAGCTCCTTTTAAACACGCTACAAGTCCCGCCACTAATGGTCCAGAAAAGGAAGTTCCACTGCCTCGCATTAAGATTCCTTCACCGTTTGGAACGGTATTTTTACTGCCCATACCGCAAAGATCGGGTTTGATACGGCCATCCGCACTTGGGCCTCTGCTGCTAAATCCAGCTATGGTTCCAAAACTATCAACCGCACCCACACATAACACATTTTTACCGTCACATGGCGCCGTGATGTAATACCACGGTTTATTGCCAGAATTTCCTGCACTGTTGGTTACAAAAATGCCACGGGCCGCCGCATTCTCAGCAGCAATGGTGATCAAGGTGCTTTTGCCATCCATATCAAAGTAGGTATAATCGCCTTCGAGGGAATCAAACTCAGAATAGCCTAAACTACTGTGAATTATGTCTACCCCTAGAGAATCAGCCCATTCCATAGCACGCAGCCAGTTGAGTTCTTCTATGTGTTTTTCGGTAGGGGCGTCTTCTGTGCGGGCTAATACGAATAAGGCCCCTGGAGCGGCGCCCACCATGCTATCTGGGTAATTAATGCCAGCCAAGGCGAGTACTTGCATGCCATGGGTACTTTCTCGCCATGTGAGTGTATCGTTGGTTACAAAATCTCGGGAAGCTATGATTTGGTTATTGGCCCATAGCGAATCAAAAATAGGGAGGGAGTCTACCTTGTAAAACCCGGCATCAAACAGTGCCAGCTTTACACCTTTTCCGGTGTATCCTTTTTGGTGATAAAGGTCTAAACCCATCAATTCTATTTGCCTATCGCCTTGACCATAGCTAAATTCCTCGTTGGTTTGCTCTTGTGCTACGTGGTATTTACCAAGCAGTTCTGTGCGTGCCACACAGGCTAAGCTTTCTGCTTTGGCGCGGTCTGAAGCATGAATGCATGCTGCATTAAGCCATTTGCTTTGGCCTAGTACTTCAATGTTATTTTGCTTTAGTAGTTGCACGTAATCAAGGCACACATCCGCCTTAAAGTAATCGGTTTCGTTACTACACTTGTCTGTGAAATAAGCCCAAGCGGTGGTTTGTGCATAGGTTTGGATGCTTGCCAATAGCAAACAAGCGATGAAGCTAGTTTTCCAATAATTGTTTAAGTTCATTTAATTTCATTAATGCCTCAATAGGAGTGAGGCTCTCAATATTAATATGGTCAAGGGTTTGAATAATTTCAGCAGATTTAGGATCGGTTACTTGAAATAGATTCAATTGATAGTTGGTATCTTTTGCTTTTTTAAGGGATTCTTTGGTACTGATGCTTTCTCTATCACTTTCCAATTGTTTTAGGATGATGTCGGCGCGTTTTAGTACCTTATTTGGAATGCCTGCCATTCTCGCTACATGTATTCCAAAACTATGCTCACTTCCGCCTTTTTTCATTTTGCGTAGGAAAATAACTTTTTTTTGTTTCTCTTCGGTACTCACGTAATAATTAACCACCCCGGGAAAGCTAGATTCTAGTTCGTTAAGTTCGTGATAATGGGTAGCAAATATGGTTTTGGGCTTGGTGTTGTCTTGGTTTAAGAATTCAGCAATACTCCATGCCAAGCTCACGCCATCAAAAGTACTGGTACCTCTGCCTATTTCGTCCAGTATGACCAAGCTACGGTCACTTAGGTTGTTAAGAATTGACGCTGTTTCTACCATCTCTACCATAAAAGTAGATTCGCCTTGTGAGATATTATCTGAAGCGCCTACACGGGTATATATTTTATCTACCAAACCAATGTGCGCATGCTTGGCAGGCACAAAACAACCTATCTGCGCAAGTAGTACCGTGAGTGCCGTTTGTCTAAGTATGGCAGATTTCCCGGACATGTTAGGGCCGGTAAGAATAATAATCTGCTGCTCTTCCTTGTTTAGGTAAATATCATTGGGAATATACACTTCACCACGCGCCAATTGCTGCTCGATAACGGGATGTCTTCCGTCCTTGATCGCTAAGCTATAATCATCGGATATTTCGGGTTTGCTGTAGTCGTAATGTTGGGAGATAAACGCAAAACTACACAGGCAGTCTAGCTTTGCAATAACACGTGCATTGTGCTGTACATTCGTTATATAAACGTTTAACCTCTCAATTAATTCCGCATAAATGCGTCCTTCTATTTCTCCAATTTTATCATCAGCAGCTAATATTTTCTCTTCAAATACTTTTAATTCAGGGGTAATATAGCGCTCAGCATTTACCAAGGTTTGCTTTCTAATCCAGTCTTCAGGTACTTTTTCTTTGTGAGAATTGGTTACTTCCAGGTAGTATCCAAATACATTGTTAAAGGCCAACTTTAGACTAGAAATGCCACTTTTTTCGGCTTCTCTGTTTTTGAGGTCAAGCAAGAAATCTTTGGCATTATTGGATAGGGATATATACTCATCGAGTTCTGCATCTAATCCCATTTTGAGCACACCTCCTTTGCTCAGCACCACAGGAGCATCTTCGGCAATATGTTGGTCTATTAGCGACACAAAGTCTTCGCATAAAAAGAGCTGCTCTGCTAATTTCTGAATAGGTTTGCACACCACTTCACTGCATTTTTGCTTGATATGTGCCACAGACTTCATGGCGGAAGATAAGTGGAGTAGTTCTCTAGGATTTACCCTACGCAGGGCGATTTTACTAATTAAGCGTTCCAAATCACCAACCAATCGGATATCTTCTTTCAGCCCGTCGTAAAGCGGAATATCCGTCATGAGGTATTCTACCGTATCTTGTCTTAGTCTTATTTCATCGATATCTAAAAGGGGCAGAATAAGCCAGTTACGCATCAATCTACTTCCCATAGGCGATATGGTTTTATCCACTACATCTAACAGTGATATACCGGTAGGATGATTACTGTGAATGATTTCTAGGTTTCGGATGGTGAAGGAGTCTATCCACACATGGCTTTGTTCGTCTATGCGTTTTATGCCATTGATGTGCTCTAAATGGTTGTGTTTGGTTTGATTTAGATAATGAATAATAGCACCCGCAGCAATAGTGGCCTCTTCCATGTGATCTATGCCAAATCCGCGTAATGACTCAATGTTAAAATGCTTATTGAGTTGTTCTTTGCAATAGTCGGCTTCAAAAAACCATTTATCAATAGCGTAGGAATAGTATTCTTCGCCGTAGGTTTTATCAAATTGATCTCTATATGCTTTACTTAAAATAATTTCAGATGGTTGGAACGTTTTAATAAGTCGCTCTATGTAATCTCGATTGCCTTGAGCGACCATAAATTCTCCAGTGCTTAGGTCTACAAACGATACGCCTACTAGGTTTGCGTGCTCGTGTATGGCAGCCAAAAAATTATTTGTTCGGCTGTCAAATGTTTTATCGTTGGCCGATACGCCGGGGGTAATAAGCTCTGTAACGCCTCTTTTAACAATACCTTTGGCGGCTTTTGGATCTTCCAACTGTTCGCATACTGCCACCCGCTGACCGGATCGTATGAGCTTAGGTAAGTACGTGTCTAACGAGTGATAAGGAAATCCTGCCAGCTCAATCTTACTTCCTCCATTGTTTCGGTAGGATTGAATAATATCTAATATTTTAGAAGCTAAAATAGCGTCTTCGCCAAACATTTCATAAAAATCGCCCACTCTAAACAGAAGTAAAGTGCCAGGATATTCGGCCTTTATTTCTCCATATTGCTTCATGAGTGGAGTTTCTTTTGACTGGTTTACTTTTGTACTCAAATTAAGAAAGTATTTTGACTCGCAAGGTAAAAAACCAAGACTTGAATAGACTCACTGTTGAAAAGTATAGGAAAGTTTCTAAGTCACCTATTATCGTAGTGCTCGATAACATACGAAGTATGCATAATGTGGGCGCTATTTTTAGAACTTCGGATGCGTTTAGGGTGCAAAAAATTTACTTATGCGGTATTACAGCAACACCACCACATCGAGATATACGTAAAACAGCCCTAGGTGCCGAAGAGAGTGTAGAATGGGAGTACACTGAAACAACACAACTAGCACTTGATATGCTGCAAGACTGCCATATTTGTGCGTTAGAACAAGTGTTAGATAGTGTACCGTTGCGAGAGGTAAGTTTGCCTAAGGATAAAACCATCGTGCTTATTGTAGGCAATGAAGTGGATGGCGTAGATGATACCGTTATAGCGCTATGTGATCAGGTTATCGAAATCCCGCAATTTGGTACCAAACATTCTTTTAATGTAAGTGTTTCTGCAGGTATAACGCTTTGGGAGGTATTTAATAAGATCAATGAATAAGAGGTTTACGCATATCGTATTAATGATGTTGTGCCTGTGTGCATTTTATCTTACCACAACGGCTAGTGTTGTGATAGAGAAGAAAGTAGAACAGATAAAGTTAGAGATATATCGCATAGACCTTTTAGATGGAAAAGAAGACCAATTGGTGTTCTTAAAAAGTGATTTGCAAAGTGAATATGCTACGCAAACCTATTTGGTTTCGAGTATTGCTATTGTCGAAAAAATTTTGGAAAATGTGGCATCTACCGACGTACAAAAAGTAGATCAACTCAATAGGACTATGGCTGTTTTAAAAGAGGTGAATGCCAAAAATGTACATTTTTATACCCGTGTTAAACCCATTTTTGATCTTATTCATAAAGTTCAACTCGTAGATGACGAAAAACAACTCAATACGATTCTAAAAAGCAATGTATTTGCGTCGCTTAATTTGATTGCTTTTTATATTGATAGGTCAGTGTCTGAAGCTTTTTTTATGGCGGCGGCACGCACAGAGCCCACGGAATTAATCAAGCATTACATCGAAATAGATTACAAGCCATTTAGCAGTAAAGTACTAGACGAGCTGTGTAGGGTAGCTCCGATGAAAATTAAGACCTATTTACACACTTGGAATCCTGTGCACCAGCGTGTTAAAACAAGTCAAACCCAACTCACAAAGGAATTGTATCGGATATATCAAGAAAAAGGGACTACTTCACGGGCATACATTCTTATCAATGATATTTATAATGGGAAGCTCAGTATAGACGAAGCGCATACTATTGCCAAAGATGATGTTTCTCTGTTTACGTACCTCATCAAAATGCGTTCTGCTTCGCCCCTTAATGGAGAGCACTCTGTGAATGAAGCCTTGATGTACCAAAGCTTGAAACAAGTACAGCTTGTTAATGAGTTACACGAAGAAAGTGATGCCGTGCGATTTAAAAGTATGGAGAGGTTCAGTGCACACGAGATTTATACCTTGATGGTGTACAGTGAAAATGAAATTTACACCTCTACTTTTCTAGGAATGTATACTCAAATGATGGCAAAAATGGATGTAAAAAGCAGTTTTGAATTTTTGCATTATGCTGATTTTAATAAGTTTAGAACCTTTATCAAAATGGCTGCAGGGTACAACTCCTTGAATTCGTTCTTGGCAAAAATGACAGCATATGAAAAACAAAAGTTGTTTACCAAATTGGTAACCGGATTGCAAAATGCCAACGATAACTTAGAAAGCGCCGTCGCTATTGCAGATACCTACGGAAGTCTAAAATCAACAGCCAATAAAACACTATTTGAGCAGGCCATTTTAGAGTATTACGCACAAATTAAAGAACGCGACATAGAAGGAGAGCGACTCTACAGTCTTATCTTAAATGTGTTTGAAATAGGAGGGGGCTCAAGTTCAAAAAAGGCCTATACTCAACAGGAGGTAAACCTTAGGGTATTACCCATCAGTCGTGTGTTTAAAGAGAACAAAAATATACAACAACATTTCTTTTTTGACGATGAGGATGGAAGAGCAAGTTATGGTCATTTCTTAGCTACATTTCAAAGTGGAAATTGGGAATTGATAGATCACGAAACCTTTGTGGTGATTAAATCTACGGCCGGAAAAAAGGTGGAGATGTACATCAATAAACCAGATAGCGAATACGATGGTCAAGATGCCATTAAAGCCTATTTTCAAGAAACAGAACGTTGGCCAGATGTGGTGGTGCATCGCGGACATTCATATTATGCCAATGCGGCAATTGAGAGCTTAACACCCAATGCTGAAATTGTATTTTTAGGGTCGTGCGGGGGGTACAATGCTATTTCAAGCGTACTTAAATATTCGCCAGAGGCTCAAATTATTAGCAGTAAGCAAATAGGTACGATGATGGTAAACGACGTGCTATGCTATGAGTTGAATGAAGTAATACGCAGTGGAAAAGATATTGTATGGGATCAGCTGTGGACCAAGCTTAATGTGAAGTTAGCAACTGAAAGTAGATTCAACGATTATATCCCGCCACACAAAAACTTAGGAGCTTTACTAATTAAAACATACCGGGAAATGCTTTAGAAAGTTAAGGATGGTTTTAATCTATCATAAGTTAAATTGAAAACCTACGAGTAGTATGAGGTCTGCTGGTTTTACATCTACGTAAGGGGTGCTGTGATATCTTAATTGACCCGTAAGATAGGTTGACACTTTTGAAAAATCGTGATACAACCTCGGTTCAAAATAGAAACGTAAATCTCTTATGTTGGTGAGGTTAAGTTGATAATAAACCGACGTATTGATGTATGTTTTAGGTGCAAAAGTATAGCGAATAAAGGCACTGTTACTTAATCTAATATTTTGAATATTCACTTCATCGGGACTGTCTCTTAAGTACAATTCTTTCTCGTAAAACAGACCCGTTGAGATGTCAAAATAGTCCTTGTCTTTGCGGTAAAAATTATGTCGGTATCCGCCTCCTAATAGAAAGCGGTAATTCATTTTTAAAGACTTTACCTTTTGTGTTTGGGTAAAGGCGTATACTGAGTGATGATCTAGCGCATAATTGTACCTAAATTGGCTAACAATATCAGACGAGATTACTCTTTCATTCTGAGATAGGTAGCGATACCCTCCACTAAAACGCACCATGTGTCTATTCACTCTCTTGCCCAATACCAGGGTAGTGTTGATTTGAGTAAGATTAATATTGCCCGCCTGAAAGTTACCATCTAAGCTTGTACTTAACAATAAAGCACTATCGGTGGGCGCTGTCATGTTTTCGGTATTTAAGATGGTTTGTGCTTGAAGGTTTATGAAAAAACAGAAAACCAAACCCGATAGCATCATCCGACAGTGTGCGGGTTTTGGAAAGGTTTGAAGTGTCATGTACGGTTTATGAATGTTTACAACTGACCTGTTTTCTACTGCTTTTTTGGTTCTAAACGTGCAGATAGAGTGGTCAAAATGCTCAGCAAATATAAAATTCAGGTAGGCACACTATCACCGTAAAACATCTATAGTGTCTTATGCAAAAGACACTATAGGGCAACACCCAGTTATTAGATGATGGTGTTTTATCAAAAAAATGGGCTAAAAAGACACTCTAAGTAATCCTGGTAACTTAGCTAATTTGATCCTTTATCGTTTAGGAAGAAATGATAAGTGACTTTATTACGTGTAATTTTTGCATTACAGATATAGTGCCTATGCGCTTCAAATGAATTTTGGTGGTTTCTATAGCGGTGGTCGTGTCTCTTTCAAGCATCTCTACTTCGCACATGTTCAAGAGTATTTCTTTGTGAGACTCTCCGTTTTTGTCGCAACTGGTAAGTAAAATAAATAAGGGCATGGTACTTTTTATTAAGGTTCATCTCAAAGCTAGGTCTATTCTGTATACATTGACTATAAGATGGTTTACATCATATCTTAAACTGATTCATATCATAATAGTGGTTATGTATCTATTCTACTTTTGAAAACGAGTTAAGGTATAGGCGATAAATAACGATGGAGTTTATAGATTATTATAAAACATTAGGAGTGAGCAAAACGGCCTCTGCAGAAGATATTAAAAAAGCATATCGGAAGCTGGCTAGGAAATACCATCCCGATCTTAATCCCAATAACAAAGAAGCTGAAAATAGATTTAAGGAAATCAATGAAGCGAACGAAGTGCTGAGTACTATAGAAAATCGAAAGAAGTATGATAAGTATGGCAAAGATTGGCAGCACGGCGAGGCTTTTGATCAAGCGCAAAATAAACGAGCTACACAGCAGAGGTCGAGCGCAACTGGAAATTTTAATGAGCGTGATTTTTCCGATTATTTTGAATCCATGTTTGGCAGTTCAGGTAATGCAAGATCTAATTCAAGGTTTAAAGGACAAGACTATACGACTACGGTCAAACTTCACTTGCGCGATGTATATCAAGCTCATCAGCAAGAACTTTCCGTAAATGGCAAGAAGATTAGAATTACCATACCAGCAGGCATAGAAAACGAGCAGGTTGTCAAGGTAAAGGGTAAAGGAGGTTCTGGCGTAAATGGCGGACCTGCAGGTGATTTGTTTATTCAGTTTGATATCGAAAACAATACAGCCTTTCAACGAAATGGTGATCATCTGTACCACACGGTACCAATTGATTTGTATATGGCTGTATTGGGTGGCGACGTGACGGTTGAAGCATTTGACGGTAAAGTCAAATTAAAACTTGCGCCTGAAACCCAAAACGATACCAAGGTTAAGCTTAGAAATAAAGGATTTCCGGTGTATAAAAAGGAAGGGCAATTTGGCGATTTAATTATTACGTATCATATTGAAATACCAACAAAACTTACCGATACAGAACGGGCACTTTTCACCCAACTACAAGCATTAAGATGAAAGAAAACAACATGATATTAGTGGAGTCTCTTTGTCGTCATTACGAGGTAGAGTTGTCCGTTTTTTGGTCGTTAAACGACATGGGTCTCATCCAAATAGAAACCATAAACGAGGCTGCTTTTATAGCAGAAGCAACGCTTTCAGACTTGGATAAAATAGTTAGACTGTATACTGAACTTAATTTAAATTGGGAGGCTATAGACGTTGTATTTAACTTACTGCATCAAGTAGATGATTTGCAATTGGCATTAAAGTCTGTCCGCCAAAAACTCGATAGGTATCAAAAACAGGAGGACGTAAAAAAACGATTAAATGCCCTATAAAATGATACGATTTGGCATCGCCAGTTTTACAAAGCTAGATGGAGGTAAGTAAATGCCAATTTCAACTGGGTTTTGACGAGAATAACACGTCATCGTTTGAGCGAATAGATTAAATTTGACGATAATGCAATTTCGTTGTTCAAGCGTTTAGTGCAGCTCATTTTTAGGTAAACATGAAACAAGCAAGTATATGGTAGAAGCAGATAAATATCAGTCCATTTTTGAAACAACCCTAGACGGTATTATCGTAATAACCGACAGGGGACTAATCGAAGACATAAATTCCGCGGGGCTCGCTCTCTTTGGGTATGAAAAGTCTGAATTAATAGGGTTGAATATTAGCATGCTTATGCCTGAACCAGACGGGAGTAAACATGATTCCTATATCCATAATTATAAAACAACACGACAACCTAAGGTAATAGGAATAGGCAGAGAAGTAGAAGGGTTAAAGAAAAACGGAGAAGTGTTTCCTTTTAGATTGGCCATTAGCGAGTTTGCAGTGCATGAGAATCATTTTTTTACGGGTATAATTCATGACCTTACGCGCCCTAAAATTCAAGAACGAATTATTCGTGGTTATGCAGAAGAATTGGAGCAACGTGTAGAACAACGAACCGAAGAACTTAAAAAAGAAATAGAACTCAGGGAAACAGCGCAGAAAGCACTTATCAATAGTCAAAAATTATATGAAACGATAGCTTCTAATTTTCCAAATGGAACCATTTCGGTGGTTGATCGTAATTTTTCGATTGTGTATGCCGAAGGAAGTGAGTTGCGTAACCTAGGGGTTAATCCCTCGGTGTTACTGGGTAAGAATTACCTTGATAATATCCCTGTCGCATGGCAAGTTGATTTCATGAAACACCTCGCGGATGTCTTTGAAGGGCATGACCAGCAGTTTACCTATGGAGAAGATGATAAGATGTATAGAGTGCGTTGTGTTCCGCTTTCAAGGGTCATTAATGAAGTGGATCAGGTGCTAATTGTAGAAAATAACATTACCAGTGAGAAGCGAGCTGAACGTGAAATATACATGGCGCTCACCAAAGAAAAACAGTTGAACGAATTGAAAACTAATTTCGTTTCGATGGCTTCTCATGAGTTTAGAACACCATTAAGTAGCATACTAAGTTCGGCTGCTTTGATTGGCAAGTATCCCGAAACGCATCAACAAGACAACAGATTAAAACACTTACTTAAAATTAAAAGTAACGTTCAAAATTTAACTATGATTTTGAATGACTTTTTGTCCCTGGAGAAAATTGAAGGTGGGTTTATAAAATGCAACCCAGAAAGTGCATGTGTTGGAGACTTGATACATAGTGCTGCGGAAGAAATGCAAGAGTTACTAAAGCCAAATCAGCACATCGTGGTACGGGATTTAACAGACAATACTGCATGGCTAATGGACTCGTATCTGGTTAGAAATATGTTAACTAATTTGATAAGCAACGCCTTAAAGTACAGCGAAAAAGATATCACGCTTAGTGCAGAAATAGCTCGTAATAAGTTGTCTATTTCTGTAAAAGATCAGGGTATCGGGATTAGTGAAGCAGATCAGAAAAATCTATTTAGCCGGTTTTATAGGGCAAGTAATGCAAGTCATATACAAGGCACAGGACTAGGACTTAACATTATTAAACGATATGCAAATATAATAAAGGCGCAGATCACGTTTGAAAGCGAACTAAACATAGGAAGTAAATTTACGATACACTTAGATGAAGAAAAGTAGCATTTTAATTATAGAAGACAACGTAGACATTCGAGAAAACATCTCGGAATTGTTGATGCTTAGCGGATATACCACCTACGAAGCACCTAATGGAAAACTAGGAGTGACCATGGCGCTAGAACGTTTGCCTGATCTTATTTTATGTGACATTATGATGCCCGAATTAGACGGATATGGCGTGCTACATATACTCAGCAAGCACCAACAAACCCTTCATATTCCGTTTATATTTCTCACAGCCAAAGCCGAAAAGACAGATATGCGAAGAGGAATGACGCTTGGCGCAGATGATTACATAACTAAGCCTTTTGACGAATCTGAGTTACTCGTAGCTATCGAAAATCGACTTAAAAAGAGCGATCGTAAACTAGAATTCGCAACTGTAGGTGGTCAGTTTAACGATTTATTCGCACATAAAGTGATCAAAACCTATGGTGCAAAACAGTTGATATATACCGAAGGTGACACCCCAGCATACATCTACTTTCTGCATCAAGGCAAGGTGAAAATTGTCAAGATGAATAAGGACGGCAAGGAAGTCGTATTAGAGTTGTGCAGTAAAGATGATTTTTTTGGATACTGGGGTGTATTGGAAGATCAAAATCATCAAGAAACAGCCGAGGTTTTAGATGACAGTGTGATTTGGCAAATTCCGGTGGAAGACTTTACGTTATTATTGGTTCATAATCGTGAGGTAAGTATGCGGTTTTTAAAGTTGCTCTCTAAAAATCTATTGCTCAAAGAAAATAAAATGTTAGAGTTGGCGTATGAGTCGGTTCGAAAACGCGTTGCTAACGCCCTCGTTGCTTTAAGTGATATTTACGCGGTAAATGGCCATTTTTGTATGCGTGTACCGCGCGAATTGATTGCTTCTATGGCTGGTACCAGTGTAGAAACAGCCATCCGAATGTTGTCCGAATTTAAAGCAGACGCCTACATCGATATCGCTAGTAGTGAAATTACCATACTCAATTATGATATGTTGAAAAAAGCTCCTTTTTGATAGATATCATAGTGCATTCTACGCATCGTCAGTAAATTAACCTACTCACCTGTACATCTTTGAACTCTAAAGTAAAAAGAATACGTGCAGAGTGTCTTACATATTGAATCATCCAGTGATTTAGTTTCCGTTTTTAATTTCAATTCAGGGGTAATTATTGACGTAAGAACCGCGGATGATTACAGTTTAGGACATATTCGAAATGCTATTAATCTAGATTTAATGTCTACTTATTTTGCAGATTTTTTTGCAGATTTAAATCGAAATACGGAGTTGTTTGTGTATTGTATGGATGGTATTCGAAGCAAAGTAGCTGTAAGTATTCTCAACGAAATGGGATTTAAACATATTGTCATTTTAACCAACGGTATTGAAACATGGGACGGAACACTTTTATCCTAACATTTTTCGGATTTTTGATATTTATAGCAATACTTATCCCGTCTAAACAGCGTAAATCGATCTCAATTTCCCCTACTAAAATTGGGGATTCCAGTGAACCTCCACAGCCACTTTTGCCAACCCACGGAAAACATCAGTTTGATTGGTCTGCTGCTCCCATCCGATGTAGGGTTTGCGAGGTAGATTTTCAAAAAGAACCTAGGACGGATGCCTACCAACACCAATCTGTAATACCAAATTCAGCCTACTTGAACGATTATTATCTAACGTATAAAACAAAACAAATACATCCATGACCACTTCATATCACTCCAATCAAATCCTCAACCTCATTGCTTGTCTAGAAAAAGCGGCTCCCAAGAGTTGTTCTAAGCCAAAAAGTGAGATGTGCAGCAAATGCGTAGATCGTACTAATAGTGATAAGGCTATTCAAATACAACAATACCTCAAGCAACTAAGAGAGATGCAAGAAACGGATATTCCACTTCCAGCATCACTAGAAACCCAAATTATTGAATTACTCAATCATTCCTAGTTTGGGTTATCAATAAGTTAAATCATAGCGGATACTGATTTCAGACAGAAATAACCGTATATAGTAGATTGATCTTTGAATTCATAAATTGGAGGTAAGCATTGCTTCAATTCAAAAAAGAAAACGATAAACCACATGAAATCAATACTTGTACCCATAGACTTTTCTGAAAACGCTATGTCTGCCGTTAACTATGCAGGCGCATTAGCCAAGCACTTGCAACTTGATTTACACTTAGTACATGCGATTCATAATCCTGTTGCGGATATAAATAGCTCCATTATTTTACTGGAGATTTTAATGGATAATGCTAAAATAATTGCAAATCAAAAATTAGCGGCGACGGCAGAAACGCTAAAGGAGCAATTTGGAATAACGCCCAAAATTCACATGGACTTTGGATTAGCCGCTGACTATATTATAAAAGAGTCGGAGAATCTAGATGTAGATTTAATTGTAATGGGTACGAGTGGCGCCTCTGGATTTGTAGATAGTCTTTTTGGAAGCGTTACATCATCCGTCATAAAAAGGGGTAAAAAGCCTGTAATGGCTATTCCTGATGAGGCAAAGTATGAAAAAGTAAAAGTGATTACTATGGCAAATGACCACCAAGAATCTATGGCTTTTGAAATGTCATTTATACATAATTTAGCCCAAAAGATGGAATCACGATTAGATATCATTTTTATAAAGTCAGAAAACACTACCTACCAACAAGAGATGATACTGAATGATGCCAAACTACGCCAAGTTTCTATCTGGGCGCCCAGTGTTTATGAAGGGATTACTACCTACTTAGAAAGAGAAGGTGTTGATTTACTGGTACTGAAACACCATGACAGAAACTTTTTTGAAGACCTGATTCATAAGAGTACCACGAAAGAAATTTTGCGAAAAAGCAGTATTCCGTTATTAATATTTTAAATGAAACCATGTTATGAGCACTTTTAAATTACAGTACTTGCACGAGATTCATCAAGAACATAGAATTTGGATAAAGGAGTTGGAATTTGCAGAAGATGAACTTTCCATCTTTACCCGCCAACTAGAAGAAGTGGTTACGAAAAATACCAAAATCGATGTCTTATCCAAAGCCGAACAATTTCAAAATCAATTAACTCGTCATCAAGAAGTTATAGATCAATTGAAACATGACGTACAAAAAGCGGAACATAAAATTGTTGAAATGGCCGAATCAAATACCGTAGCACCCGATCGAAAAAAAACCAATTTAAGCAAAGACTTAGTGCAGCGCATGGAAATGTTTACTAAACTATGGTCAGAACTCAAGGCTCACTTTATCCTATATCTAACCCAAGTAATCTAATGATTGTAACACAAAACACGTTATTAAGCGAAATAAAAACTGAATTTTCTGCCCAATTTGAGGGATTAAAATTAGCGTTTTTTAAGCATTCACATGTGTATGCAGAAGCATCTTCTAAACGAGATATACTGACTGAAGACGGAACCATAGAGAAACTTAACTCCATTATTCCTCCAATAACATTACACTGGGACTCACACATGACGGTTGCCGAGGTTGAGAGTAACATAGAAAAGCACTTAGGCCTTCATGCACAGGTGTTTTGTAAACTAGGCCATACGTGGATAGAGACATCTAAAACAGACAATTACACCCTTGAGCATCAAATGGCAAGATCTAAAGAATCCCATACCGCTATCACTTGAGCTCTAAATGAAGGTAATTATTCTTACAGATTTTTCGGAGAGCGCGTTTAAAGCCATAGACTTCGTTTACCGTCACTTTAAAACTGAGCAATTACACGTGAAACTAGTACATTGTGTTACTAAACCTGGTTCCTCGGCGAGTACACTGATGCGGTTAGACGACTTGATGAAAATAGATGCTCAAAAAAATATGCTTGAGCTCACCACTAGGGTGCAGGAAATATACCAGAAAAGTCCAGATACCGTTGTTTTATTCGGCCATTTGAAGGATGTGGTTATACAACTTTCTGCCAGTGAGCACATAGATCTGATTGTTATGGGAACTAAAGGAGAAACGAATCTAAAAAGTAGGCTTATGGGGTCAATTACAGAGTCAATCATTAGAGCTTCGATTCTTCCTGTTTTAGCTATTCCTGAATCTTGGTATAACAACGAATTACAGTCAATTACCATCAGTACGTCTAAAAAAGAATTGGAGTCTACGCCATTTTTGACAAACTTCATTGAAAACCTATGCTTGGTAACGCCTCGATTTAACGTTCTTACCGTGACGAGAAAAGATCATCAAGGCCTTTTGCCACGTGCCTTGGACTTAGGTGGCATTTCGTTTAATGTACACACCATTGAAAATGAGGATGTTGTGGATGGTATCAATTCCTATATGGAATCTAATAGGATAGATATACTCTGTGTATATCATTACCACAATTCAGCACTTGATTATCTCTTCAATCGAAGTGTTACCAAGACGATTTGCGCCGATACGGAAGTGCCCATTTTGGCAATACCTTCTCAGGGATAAATATCATAAAAGCTCTTGACATCTGTCACTTTTTGGGAAGAGTTATGCACCCATCTTTGAGTTAAGATTCAGAAGGTAGCGTGAAGCAAATCAAATCAATCGAGACTGTTTGCGCATATTGCGAAAGCGTATGTGATAATGATATTGTTTACTTAAATAACCAATATTATTGTTGTTATGGCTGTGCTACGCTAAGCGATGTGATAGCTAGAATAAAGAACGCTCCGGTAGATATTGCCTTGAAATATAAGCAGTTAGATCTTCCCGAAAGTTTCAATGAACTGGTCGATTATCAAAATGATAAGCTGTATAAAATAGCAATCTCGTTGCCGGCCATTCATTGCTCTTCGTGTATTGAACTTTTAGAAGACCTGCCTTCTTTTATGAACGGTTTACTATCGTGCCATGTAAATTTCGAGCAACGCCGTTGTACGCTTTCTGTCCGTAAAAATGTACCTCTTTCTGAGGTGGCACAGCTGCTTGACGACATTGGTTATCCGCCACAAATAAGTGTGAGTCAGAAACGCAATGATGCAGAGAAAGCAATAAATAGAACCAACTTACTAAAACTTGCAGTGGCTGGTTTTTGCTTTGGGAATATTATGCTTTTTAGTCTACCCCATTATGTTGGTTTAGGGGTAACGAATGAACTCTTCTTTACACGGTTATTCAATGTTTTATCGATGGTGTTGAGCTTACCCGTTGTGGCGTATGCCGGACGCGATTATCTTACCAGTGCTTACAAAGCGCTGAGTGCGGGCAAACTGCACATAAATGTACCTATTGCCATTGGCATTTTAAGTTTGTTTGGATGGAGCTTTTATGAAATACTGAGTGGCGCTGGTAAAGGCTATCTAGATTCGTTGGCGGGACTTATTTTCTTTCTACTGATTGGAAAATGGTTTCAACATAAGGTGTATGATCATGTTTCATACCATAGAAATGTCCAAGATTTTATCCCATTAGTTGTTCGCAAGTTGGTCAATCAACAGGAATATTGGGTGCGAATAAACAGTCTCGAAAAAGGGGATATCGTGCGGGTGAAAAACGAAGAAATTATTCCTGTAAATGGCATTTTACTCAAGGGGATAGGACGGGTAGATTATGCCTTTATTACAGGAGAATCTGTTCCCGAACCGGTGCAACACTTGGGTGCTGTGTATGCTGGAGGTTGTCAAAAATCAGGAGAGCTTGAAATACAACTTTCAGAAAAGCCAAGTATAGAAAAACTATGGTCCACATGGAGCACAAATTCTGATGTGAAGGAATTTAGAAACAGTTGGATTGATGCTATTAGCCACTATTTTACGTTGGGTGTGTTGGCCATAGCCTTGGTGGCAGGTGCAGTGTGGGGTTTTATAGATATGGGCAAAGCCATTTTTGTGTTTAGCGCAGTATTAATTGTTGCCTGCCCTTGCGCACTGGCGTTAAGTACTCCTTTTACGTATGGCAATATTCTTCGTGTATTTTCTAAAAATAATTTCTTCCTAAAAAATGCAAATGCCATTTTTACATTGGGCGAAATCGAGCATATTGTTTTGGATAAAACAGGCACGATGACTGAAAAAGAGGCTTTACTAGTCTCGTTTGAAGGAGGTGAGCTTACAGCGTTGGATAAACAACTGATAGCCACCGTAACCAACCAAAGCACACATCCGCTAAGCAGCATTATAACGCACTACTTGAAAGGTGTTGATTTCTTACCTACCCTTCATTTTAAGGAGGAACAAGGCAAGGGAGTGGAGGCCACCGTGGGAGGAAAGTCTATAAAAATCGGATCAAGTAGCTGGCTTAATGCGGCCAATACATCGAAGGTAACCACTGTTTATGTTTCCATAGATGAAGAATTAATAGGTCATTTTAGGATTCAAGCTAAGTATCGCACGGGATTAGAAACCATCTTAAAACGCTTGTCTACTATGGCCTCACTTTCGGTTTTGAGCGGTGATACCGATGGACAAAAAAGTGCTTTACATCACTTATTTCCAGGATTTAAGATGCTCAAGTTTAATTTGAAACCGGCACAAAAAGCACAACTCATCAGTGAGCTCCAAACGCAAGAAAAAGTGATGATGATAGGCGATGGTTTGAATGACAGCGCTGCCATTCAACGCGGAGACATGGGTGTGGCCTTGACCGAAAACCTCAATGGATTTTATCCTGGATCGGATGCAGTATTACTCAGTGATAGTTTTGAGCAATTGCCTGAGATGGTAGCACTCGCTAAGTATGCTAAAAAAATAGTGCGATGGAGTTTTTTGTTCTCCTTAATGTATAATGTTACCGGTGTTGGCTTTGCCGTTTTAGGCTTGCTTACGCCTGTTATA
>CAMDBP010000028.1 GCA_945889315.1 Chitinophaga pinensis | reverse complement strand
ACACGGTTCGTGAAAAAAAGCGTAATATTATTTGGTACGGTTACAGTGAATTACGAAAAGTGTGGGGGCAACTCACTGCACATATTAAAGTAAAATGGTTCTTGCTAAGTTATTTTGTTTATAATATGGGTGTACAGACAGTAATGCTTTTAGCAGTGCTATTTGCGAGTAAAGAAATACAATGGGTTTCTGCCGGTAAATGGTGGCAAACTAAAGAGACCGGACTTATTGTAAGTATTATTCTAATACAGCTTGTGGCTGTGGTTGGGGCTCAAGTTCTTTCACGTGTTTCAGAAAAACTAGGTAACCTCAGAACACTCATGTTATGCACGATGATTTGGGTATTATGCACTGTAATAGCTTACTTTATAACTCAACCGCTTCAGTTTTACGGATTGGCACTGTTAGTCGGATTTGTTATGGGAGGTATTCAGTCTTTAAGTAGATCAACGTATAGTAAAATGTTACCGCCTACTAACGATAATGCTAGCTTTTTTAGCTTCTTTGATGTAATGGAAAAAGTGGGCTTAATCTTTGGTCCGCTAATGTTTGGTTTGCTAGAAGGTGTTTTTGGGAATATGAGAGTATCCGTGCTCATGCTAATGATTTTTTTCATAGTTGGATTCTTCTTACTAATGAAAACCTACAGCATTGAAAAAAGACATGGAATAGCGGTTTAAATGCTCAAAAAGTATCTTGCAGATATTGCCTTTATGCAGATTCTAAATCTGCTTATTAAACCTATATGGATATTGGTAATAGATAGGGCTGTTCAGAATACCTTATCTCTTGAAGTATATGGTAACTATGCAGCCTTATTCAATTTTAGTCTGATGTTTTTTATCATTTTGGATTTGGGGTTGAATGGATATAATACGACCCAAGTTTCAAGAGATACCAATAAAATAGTAGCACTAACAGGTAATATCTTGGGTTTAAAAATGATACTTATGGCTATATATGTATTGTTTGTTTTTGCCGTGGGCGCAGCTTTAGGTTATGGTGAAGCCGAGTTCCTCTTGCTTGTGTTTCTGTGCATCTTGCAAATATTCACTTCACTCAATCAATACCTTAGGACTATAGTAGCCAGTTTACAACAATTCAAATGGGATGGCATATTTATGGTTTTGGACCGAGTGCTCGTTGTGGCGATCTGCGCAATTCTGCTGTGGGGAGGAATAGAAGGCTGGAGTTTGAGTATTGAACGTTTTATTTTGGCGCAGTTAGCTGGAGTTTTTTTAGTGACGCTGGTCTTGGTTATTTTTCTGTGGAAATATTTTCGTGACATTAAAATCTCATTTGATCTTAAAAAAATAAGACCCTTACTGCAAAATGCCTGGCCCTTTGCGCTACTTATTACCCTTATGGGGCTCTATAATTATATGGATAGTGTTATGCTTAAAACAATGGTAGGCAATGCCGAAGCGGGAATTTACGCGCATGGGTATAGGTTGTTTTATGCTATACTTATGTTTGCGCAGATTTTCAGTGGGGTCTTGTTGCCCTTTTTCAGTAAAAATCTCAAAGATAAAGAGACGATTACCCTAATTGCTTCCTTTACTGCTAAATTTTTACTTGTGGTTGCTATTTCAGTGGCATTGCTAAGTGCGACATACAGCATACAAGTTATGGATGCGATGTATCACGAAAAGGCTACTGCTCAAAGCGCTAGTGCATTCTCGTTTTTGATGCTCGGATTTATTGGATCCGTCTTGATTTTAGTTTACGGGACACTTTTAACCGCAGCCTTAGAGTTGAAATATCTCAATACGGCAGCGTTCTTAACGTTATGTATAAATCTACTGCTAAATATATTGCTAATACCTATTTATGGTTCAACAGGAGCGGCTATTGCCACTGCTATAAGCCAAGTATTGTTTGGGACCGTATGCTATTTAATTAGTTTTAGAAAATTTAACTTTAGGCCTAATATCATCGATATTCTTATGCAGATTTTTGGAATCGGTATTTTGATGGTGGTTATCATGGTCGGTAAACAATATTGCTCAAGTATAGCCGTTCACCTATCAATGGTTTTTGTTGGCATCCTTATAGCGGCCTTTATGTTTAAGTTATTTCAAGTGAAAGACCTAAAGTCATTAACTTGACATTGAGATTATATTAGCTATTCAATTAACTTTGCGAATCTATTTTTTAAATATACCGAATGAACCAAAACAAAGATTTTGATTTGAACTTTGTGGATATTGTAAAGCTAGTATGGGAATACAGAAAGCAACTGGCTTGTATAGCTATTGCAAGTATTTTACTAACGGGCTTATTCACCGCACCCTTTATTATAGCACCAAAATACGAATCTGAGGTCGTTTTTTATCCTACTACTAATAATTCTATAGGTAATGCGCTTTTTACAGATCTTAACATGAGACAAAGTGATCCTTTAGCTTTTGGAGAAGAAGAGGAATCAGAAAATGCCCTTCAGCTGCTTAATTCTTCTGCATTGCAAGGTCGTATTGTTAAAAACTTTGATTTGATGAAGCATTATGGCATAGATCAAAAGGGTAGTCCTCAAACTGACTTAGGGCTAAAGATGAAAAAGAATATACAGTTCTCTCGTACCCGTCACTTGGCTGTTCAGATAACAGTTTTAGACGAAGATCCTGTTAAAGCCGCAGAAATTGCCAATGGCATAAGTGCTATTTATGATTCGGTTAAAACCGAAATTCAAAAACAAGTATCACTAGAAGCTCTTGAAATTGTAAAAAGTGAGTTTGAAAGTAAAGAAAAACAAGTTTGGGATTTACGTGTAGCTCTTCAGAAACTAGGGGAGAAAGGGATTACCAATTACGAAGAACAGTCGCGAGCGTTGTCGGAAGAATTGTACAAAACAGCAGCCGATGGAGCTAAAAGAAGAGAACTGCAATTGCAACAAAAAGAGTTAGCTAAGTATGCAGGAGAATTTACATACCTGAATGAGACTTTAATCTTAGAGCTTGAAAGCTTAAGTGAGCACAGAAAGCGTTATGAAAAAGCAAAAGTGGACGTAGAGAAAACCCTACCGCAAAAGTTTATTTTAACCAGTGCTTCACCAGCAGAAAAGAAATCCTACCCACTTCGCACCTTGCTTACACTCATAGTAACGGGAGCAGTATTGCTTTTTAGTATTTTGGCGTTAATTATTCTAAATCAACTGAATCTACTTAAGAAGTAGTGGAGTTATCGCTTGACATAAAGCGTTTGTACACCCTCGTGGGGTTGTTTTTTGTTTACAGCTTAGCCGCAGTTTACTTTGATTTATTGTTTCTACTAGCAGCACCTGCTGTGCTCGCATTGCTGTGGTTAACCATCACTAAGCCTAAGTTAATTCTTTACTTTTTGGCTTTTGCTACTCCACTATCCGTACATCTTATTGATGAACGTGTTAGTACTATAAATATAAGCTTACCCACTGAACCACTCATTATTCTACTGTTTATTGGTGTGGTTTTTAAAGCATTTATTGCCCAAAAACTATTGGTAGCAGAAGTAACAACTATTCTATCGCTAATCATACTCGCAGATTTTTCGTGGCTTGTGGTGACTGCAGTAAACAGCTCTATCCCACTTATTTCTGCGAAGTACGTACTTATGAAAAGTTGGTATATAGTCGTATTCTACTTTCTTCTATCTCGTTATTTTCAAAACCATGATATGATTAAAAAGTACCTATGGTGTTTAATCGTATCTGTAATCATACTTACACTTTATACTTTGTACAACCATGCTTCGGGTGGTTTTAGTAGGGAATACGCGTATACCGCAATGCGTCCCTTTTTACCTGATCATGGAATGTATGCAGCGTGTATTTCATTTATTGTTCCCATCCTTTTTGTGTTTACACTGCACGGTAATTCGTTAGGTTATGGTAAAATATTGCGGATTGTATGTGCGCTACTTTTTGTATATATGGTAATCGCCGTCGCACTTTCATTTACCCGCGCGTCTTGGCTAAGTTTAGCCACAGCATTACTTTTTTACTTACTCTTTTTAGGTAATGTAAGGTTAAAGCATATCCTTATGATTGGAGCGATTGTGGTTGCCGTGATCGTTGTAAATCGAGATTCATTGCTGGTAGACTTGTCTCGCAACAAAAAAGAGTCAGACGATAATATCGAGAATCATCTTCAATCTGTATCTAATGTTACTTCAGATCCAAGTAATCTAGAACGATTAAATCGATGGAGCAGCGCCATACGTTTGTGGGAAGAAAAACCATTAATGGGATGGGGACCAGGCACTTATACCTCTCAATACGGTCAGTTTCAACTACCCCATGAGATGACTATTATCAGTACCAATGCAGGAACTTTAGGAGGTGTTCATTCTGAGTATTTACGGCCGTTAGCCGAAAGTGGAATAGTTGGGTTGTTCCTTTATCTAGCTTTTGTTTTGTACACTTTTGTCCTTGGTTTTAAGCATCAACGTGTACTTGAAGGTTCTAGTAAGTATTTAAGCCTGGCAGCATTTTTAGGTCTGATAACGTATTTTACCCATGGCGTGCTCAATAACTATACAGAGTTTGATAAAATTGCAGTACCCTTGTATAGCTTCTTGGCCATACTTACTGCTATAGAAGTTGCATACCAACATGATCAAAAAGATAGCAAAGAATAGAATAGGATTAGCCGGTTTTATTTTTATAACGCTACTCATGGTGGTTTCGTTATTGGGCTATCTTATCACACCCGACAGTTCACCACAAGCCAACGATATTCATCTTGAAATAGCGTTGCAGCCTCCTGGATTCGAGGTCCAAATGATTCAACAACCCTTGGATGAAGACGTAGCGTTTGTAGGAATTTTCGATTGGATTTTAAATGGTAAACCATTGGAGTATAACTATATCCCAATCTCAGCAGCAGCGTTGCCAGATAGTTTTGCTGTATTTACTAAAAATGGTTTAATACAATGGCAAAATATAGAGAGCAAGCAAGATGCGACGCTCATAACGAAGCATTATTATCTGGGAACAGACCGCTATGGAAGGGATGTCCTTAGTAGAGTAATCATCGGTGCAAGAATATCCTTGTTGGTTGGGTTTATGTCCGTTTTAATTACCTTATTAATTGGCACTACACTTGGTTTATTTGCAGGCTTTTATGGAGGGTGGGTAGATTCGGTTATATTGTGGCTTATCAATGTAGTATGGAGCTTACCCAGTTTGCTTATTGCTATAGCAATAAGTTTTGCGTTTCAAGAAAAAGGGATTTATCAAGTGTTTCTGGCCATAGGCTTAAGTATGTGGGTGGAATTGGCGCGTATCGTGCGCGGACAAGTGCTTCAAATTAAAGAAATGGAGTATGTTCAAGCCGCAAAAGTGTTAGGTTTTGGTAATTTGCAAATTCTGTTCAGACATATTTTACCCAATATCATGGCGCCTATAATTGTAGTGTGTGCAGCCAATTTTGCCAGTGCAATATTGTTGGAAGCAGGCTTAAGTTTCTTAGGACTTGGAGTGCAACCTCCAATGCCCAGTTGGGGAAGTATGATCAAAGAACATTATAATTATATTGTTTTTGATGCAGCCTACCTGGCCATCATACCCGGTGTGTGTATCATGTTGTTGGTTATGAGCTTTAATTTCTTAGGCAATGCCTTGAGAGACGCTTTGGATGTGAATATGAAGTAAGAGTATTTTACTCTTGACTTATGGTTTCTTATTGCTTAACTATCCTTGAGTAATATTTATTAAGTCCATTAGTCAAAGCGACAACGTAAATACCCGGTTTTAAGAAATCCAAAATAATCTGATGCGAGTCTACAGATTGCAACTCTTGTTCAAATGCTTCTTTACCTAGGTAGTCATAAATAATAATACGGTAAAGTTGGTCGTTTTTACTAGTTGCGGTTGCCATGTGTTGCAGCGTAATACTATGTGTAAATGGATTAGGATGAATTTGTAATCTTGATTCAACCATTTGATTATCGATTTTCAATGTCTTTTCGGTTACAAATGCGTAATCTGGCAACATACACTCAAACCAAAAACCAACAGCGAAACTTGATGTGACTTCCACCTGTAATTTGCCGTTTACCCCAATTACTTTTGCGGATGTAGATAGTATAACATTACCTGCTAGACAATGCATTGAGCCATTATCTATAACTAAATCATCCAACTCTAGAATTCCGTAGGTAATGAGCTTTGCACTATTAAACAATGTTCCTTTTTGGTGACCACAAATACCGCCACTTTGTGTTATCAAAATGTATGCTCCGGAAGTAAAAATCAAATCTTGAGAGATAACAATAGGATGATTTATTACAAAAGTATCACCACTAATGGTGTCTGGTACTACACCGTTTAGCCATACGGCGGTGTCTGTCCAAAATCCCTTATCAATAGTTTCCCAAGTGGTTGCATACGATTGATAGGACCCAAGAAATAAAATTACACCTAGAATTTTTTTGATCATTTTTTAATTGTTTTTTGCTAAGGTAACTGGACTATATTTTAAAATATCCTTCAAAAACCATTACTGCAGGTCCCGATAAAAATATATTTTCAAAAGATTTTGGTTTTTTATCAAACGAAACCATAAGTGGCCCTCCTTTAGTTTGTATTTTTTGTGAGAAGTGCTTAATGCTACTCTCTTGCTCAAGGTAATGGGCAATGGCTGCGGCAGTTACCCCCGTTCCACAGCTCAACGTTTCATCTTCTACTCCGCGCTCGTACGTACGAATATACAAGATGCCATTTCGCGCTTCCAGATAGTTGACATTAATCCCTGTTTCTTCGAAACGTTCGCTGTACCGTATTGCGTGCGCGGCTTCTATCAAGTCCAATGCATCTAATTCCTCGGTGTACGCGATGTAATGGGGTGATCCGGTGTTTAACATATAGCCTTCATCCTCCACGAGAACCATATCGACATTGTGCATTTTTAAGAATACAATTTCATCTTCTACACGTGCTTCATGTGGACCGTCGTTAGATCCGAAAATGCACTCTTCGGTTACCCATCCAATACTTTTTGCATGCATAACCGCACATCTACTGCCATTACCGCAAAAGCTTTCACTGCCGTCTGCGTTATAGTACATCATTTCGAAGTCGTACTTGCTTTCTTTTTTCATTACGATTAAGCCATCTGATCCTATCCCGTATTTGCGATTGCACAATGTTTGAATTTGCTCCGTGGACAGGTCAAAAATATCAGTCGTGATTACAAAATCGTTTCCAGTACCTTGGTATTTATAAAAGTGTAGTTGCTTAGTCATTGAGTATATTTAAAAGCGTAGGGTTTGTTACCTCGCTAAATCTTTTATAGGTTTGAATTTTTTCGATAAAATAGTGTTTGTCGTCTAATTTCAAGTAGATTCTGTCGTCTAACTCTTTTAAAATCAGACTTTTATTTTCAGGTATGCCGTATAGTTGAATTTTAGTTCCATCATAGGTGTATCCTTTAAAATTTACAACACTCTTCCAATATTCTACATTTATTTTGCGACCTTGCGGTATTGAGATCTCTGCTTGTTTAGTAGTTTGCTTATCTTTTTTGAGGGGAATTGCATCTTCAAGCTTGAGTTCTGACTTAGTACCAGATTTAGTATTCGTAGTATTTAATGGGGTCTCGTTTGTAGCTTTCTCTTTGTAGGAGGTATTTGATAAAGGATCAAGATTTTTTACCGAATAAAATCTAGTTGTGAGTAATGCATCGCGCTCAATGATAAATTCTTCTGATTCCGAGTCTACTCCATCTGCACTAATTTCTACCGATGATAACTCGATTTCATCCATTAAATCAAAATCAGTATCCTCCTCGATTATAAGTTCTTGCTCTGTTGCGGTCAATTGATTTGCAGCAAGTAATTGGTCATCTTTTGAATGTTTTTTCTTATTTTTAGGTTTCGTTTTTTGTTGTGTATTGATTTCTTCTATGTCGTTTTCGGTATCAAGCGAATAATTCATTGGAGCTTGTCTTGGAGCGAAATATAAATATATGGTTACAAGGAACATTAAAGATGCTGCGATACTCAAGATCAATTTAATTTTTGGTGGTATACGAGTATGGCTAAATTCAGATCTCGTCTCTCTTTCTAGCATTGCTTTTAGTTCAGCTTCGCGGTATGCATTTATCTGTTTAATGATAGCACTATGCAAATCAACTTGTTGTTGTAACTCATCTGAATTTTTTAGGTCAATTTTGAACTTATCCAAGGAAGTGCCTTGTAACTCTCCATTTAGGTAATCATCAATTAACTGATATTGTTCTTCTGTGTCCATTAAATCAAGTCTACTTTATTGTATTTAGCTAGAACAGTTGCTTGTAGCTTTTTGAAACATTGGTACTTTTTACTTTTTACGGTATCGCCATTGGCATAATTTAATTTAGTAGCTATCAAGGCAGTGCTGTAACCGTCAAAGTAAAAATAGGATAACAGCTTTTTACACGTTTCATCCATCTCGTTTACCATTTCGGCAATTATATCGCTGTCTAAATTGTGTTTTTGGGTATCAATAAGCGTATTGAAATGGCCATTTTCGTCAACGAGTTTAAATTTACTCCGTTTTTTGAGTTCTTTTAACCAAAGGTTTTTTGCAATGGAAAGGATGTACGTGCTAAGTTTAGATTGTAGGAGAAATGTTGGTTTAGTAGCATTTCTCCAAACGGCAAGTATGGTATCTTGCATTATGTCATCTACCGCTGTAATGTCTCCGCTGTTTTTCAAAATTAAGTTTTTTACCATACCATAATGCTTCTTGTATACTAAAACGAGAACGGATTCGTCTCCGTCTTTTATACGCTCAAGAATGGCTTGATCATTTAAATTTCTTAACCCAAACATTTAGTAGATAGTTAATACGAATTAATCGAGAAAGGTGAATCATCAGCATCAAAATTGATGCTCCACACGTTGGAAACAATAGATAGCGATGGTACATTTGCTTCGCAAAATTAATTATTTTTTACGGGTGCCGTTTAACTTTATGTCACACTCGTTTTGGAATGACATTTGGATGTATAATTAATGATTAAAAATATGATAATAAGTATGAATTTTAAGAAAGTATTAAGTGTTTTAGCTATAGCCTGTATCGGAGGATTAGTAGCTCTTGGAGTTAATGGTCTTATGATGAATAATGACAGCTCCAATCAATTTACGGAACATCAAAATGCCAAATTTGCGTTAGCTGAAAAATTGGCAGCAGCTCCTGATGTAGATTTTGTTTCCGTTGCAGAAATTTCCACACCGGCGGTAGTTCATATTATTAGTACATTAAAAAGCGGCCCGCGCAGTCAAATGATTAATCCGTTTGAGGAGTTTTTTGGAGGGCCTGGATTTCCACAACAACAAGGACCGCAGCAAGCAACAGGTTCTGGAGTTATTATTAGACAAAATGGTTATATTGTTACGAATAATCACGTAGTAGATAATGCTTTCAAAGTGGAAGTAGTACTGGATGATAAACGCAGTTATGTAGCCGAGGTTGTTGGTACGGATCCAGAAACAGATCTGGCTTTACTCAAGATTCAAGAAGATAATTTACCGTTTCTTAATTTAGGAAATAGTGACGAACTAAAAGTAGGAGAATGGGTGGTTGCAGTCGGAAATCCTTTTAACCTAACAAGCACGGTTACCGCGGGTATAGTTAGTGCAAAAGGACGAAGTATCAATATACTGAGAGAACGTGGTGGGGAATATGCTATTGAAAATTTTATACAGACGGATGCTGCGGTAAATCCAGGAAATAGTGGAGGAGCGTTAGTAAATACCAGGGGCGAGCTAATAGGTATAAATACAGCGATAGCATCTCAAACGGGATCGTATTCTGGCTACAGTTTTGCCATTCCTATCAACTTAGCAAAAAAAATAGTAGGAGATTTAAAGGATTTTGGTGAGGTTAAAAGAGCTATACTTGGTGTTCGAATTCAGGATGTAACTCAAGAGTTAGCGGATGAGAAAGGTCTTAAGAATTTGAATGGTGTTTTTGTTCCTTCTGTGGCTGATGGAGGAAGTGCAGATAAAGGCGGAATTAAAGAAGGTGATGTCATTGTTAAAGTGGGAGATGTTATCGTAAATAAAGGATCAGACTTACAAGAACAAATCAGTAAATATCATCCTGGTGACAAAGTAAATGTTACCGTAATTAGAAATAAATCAGAAAAGGTTTTTACCGTTGTTCTTCTTTCAAAGGATGGTTCTAATGAAATAAGTTCCGAGATTAAGCGTGATGAGAAAAAAGTGCTAGGTGCAGATATTGAAAATACATCGCGTGAAGAGCGGTTAGCATTAAAAATTAAAAATGGTGTTAAAATAGCAAAATTAGGAAATGGAGTCATGAAGCAAAAAGGGATTCCTGCCGGTTTTGTAATAACTCAAATAGATAAGACACCCGTATATACCACCAAAGATGTAGAGAATGCGCTGAAGGGTAAATCGGGCGCAGTTCTTATAGAAGGTGTAACTTCAAATGGAGATAAAGAAGCGTTTGCAATTCGATTAGACTAATCATTTTAGATCATAAAAGGTTTCGAATTTCGTACACCAATTGTATGGAGTTCGAGGCCTTTTTTATTTAACTTTGCTTACCCAAGAGTTTTTTTAATAAACTATTATTTCATTTAGAATTCAAATCCATTCCAAGTTTCAAATTTCCAAATTTCAACTACTTGGTCGATGTGTAAGGTGTAGGGAGCGTAAGCACTATTTGTACTGACGAGTGTGATACTTTGCTCTTTTTTAATTTTATTGTATAGGCGTTTAAACACAATTCCCTCATCTTTAGTTACTACAATGTAGTTGTCCCCGTCTTTTACATCATTCCAGTCTTGTAAATAACTTGCTGTAACCCAAGAGCCTTCACTTACGGGAGGCATACTATCTCCCTTAATTTGAAAACTTCTATATGTTCTGTTTTTGGGTAAGAAAGGAAGTTTAAATTTTGGTAAATTACTTATGAATTCAGGGTCTGCATATCCGCCGGTATAGCCTGCTTGAGCTTTCATACTGACTATTTCGATATTTTCATCTTCGTTGGCATCTACACTCACAGTTAATAAACGTAATTTTCTACCCCGAACATCTGCTTCGCTACCTTTTAGTATTTGCGAGAGTTTAAAATGAGTAAGTTTAGAAAGGTCGTGGCGAACTAAGCCGTCAAGAGTTACGTTAAAATAATCTGCGATGTCTATTTGAATGTCAAATGGAGGTTGGACACCTCGTTCGTAACTGTTTAGTTTAGAGCGTGTAAGATTAAGAGATTCTGCTAGATCCTGCTGAGAGTATCCTTTTTTTGTCCGAAGAAGTTTTATGTTTTGATCGAAATACATGACGCAGCAAATATATAAAAATGGGTCATAAAATTATCTTTATTTAGATAATTTTATTGTCAATAGTGTATTTTATTAGTATTTGAATTTTTATGATTTGATAAAGAGTTTTTTAGGTCTCATTATTTTTTTGATAACTGCTTATAATTAGCCTAATGTCTTATAGAATTAACTTAAAAAATAGATACTTTTGTAGACTTATTTGTACCAATTTAACGAACACATAAACCTAAATGGGAATTTTTAACTTTTTAACTCAAGAATTAGCAATAGACTTAGGTACGGCTAATACCTTAATTATATATAAAGATAAATTAGTGGTTGATGAGCCCTCTATTATTGCCAGAGATAGAAGAACTGGTGAGATTTTAGCTGTAGGAACGGAGGCGCAAAAGATGCATGGAAAAACTCATGAGGATATTAAGACCATTCGTCCACTTAAAGATGGTGTGATCGCCGATTTTGAGGCAGCAGAACAAATGATTAGTCATTTTATTAAAATGATAAATAAAAAATCTGCATTTGGTAGTCCGCAATTACGAATGGTAATATGTATTCCTAGTGGTATTACGGCAGTAGAAAAACGTGCTGTCAAAGAAAGTGCTGAACGTGCAGGCGGAAAAGAAGTGTATATGATACCGGAACCAATGGCAGCTGCAATTGGTATAGGTATTGATGTTTCTGCACCTATGGGAAATATGATAATTGATATAGGAGGAGGTACTACTGAGATTGCTGTAATAGCGCTTTCAGGAATTGTTTCCGACGAATCTATACGGGTAGCGGGTGACGATTTTACAAACGATATTATAGAGTACATGAGACGTCAACACAATCTTATGATTGGTGATCGTACCGCGGAGTTTATTAAAGTAGAAGTTGGTGCAGCATTGCCTGAACTTGAAAATCCACCTGAGGATTGTCCTGTTAACGGCAGAGATTTAATGACAGGTATACCAAAACAAATCATGGTGTCTTATTCGGAAATAGCTTTGGCGTTAGATAAATCTATCTCTAAAATAGAAGAAGCAGTTATGAAGGCGTTGGAACTAACTCCGCCTGAATTATCTGCTGATATTTATCAAACTGGTCTTTATTTAACAGGTGGAGGAGCACTCCTAAGAGGCTTAGATAAACGAATTTCTAGTAAGACTAAATTGCCTGTATATGTGGCGGAAGATCCTCTAAGAGCTGTTGTAAGAGGAACGGCTATTGCTTTAAAAGACATAAAAAATCACAAAACCCTTTTTAATCACTCGTAATGCAACGCCTGATAGCGTTTATAGAGCATAACATGCACATCTTGCTATTTATAGTATTGCAAGGAATGTGCGGAGTGTTATTGTTTTCATTGAATCCTTATCAGCAAGCTTCTTTTACCCATTCTGCTGCTTTTATGACAGATAAAAGCAATGAATTATCCTCAACCGTAACCGGTTACTTTAATCTTCAAGAACAAAACAATCTCTTGCAAGCGCAAGTAGCAAACCAATTTAAAAATGACGCTAGAAGTAGCCTCTACTTTATGAACGATACCATTACCTTACGGGATACGTCAAGACGTAAATTGTATGATGTTGTTCCCGCTGAGGTGGTCTTTAATACCATTTCTAAAGCAAGCAACGTCTTCATAATCAATAAAGGAGCGAAAAATGGGATTCAAAAAAATATGGGTGTAATTTCTTCACAAGGACTGGCAGGAATCGTGATACAAAGTAATGCGAACTACAGTTCAGTTATGTCCTTGCTTCATATTAACATGAACGTAATTCCTACAATTAATAATTTCGAATACTATACGGGATTGAAGTGGGATAATGGGCATCCTCAAACCCTAAAAATAACAGGGTTGAATAAACTAGAAGAAATCAAAGTGGGAGATAAGGTATATACAGGCAAGTCATCGTTGTTATTTCCTGAGGGTATTTTGATTGGTGAAATAAGCCAGTTGGAGACTTCTCAATCAAGTCAATACTTTACAACTCATGTAAAAACAGCTACTAATTTCAGGAATCTAGATTACGTCTATGTTATCATAAATAAAGACATAGACCAACTTTTACCTCTTTTGCCAGATAATGATTAGACTTATATTCTATTGGATTGCTATTTTATTTTTGCAACTCGTTGTATTTAATCATTTGGGTTTTACTTCACATTTAGCGCCTCAGGTTTTTATTATATTACTTATAACCTTGCCACTTCATATTTCAAAATCTTATCAAATGTTGCTTGGATTTTTAGTTGGACTAGTTGCAGATCTGTTTATCGGCACGCCGGGTATTCACGCATCGGCCTGTATGTGGCTTATAATGCTAAGGTTTTTTTTACTAGGAGCTCAAGATCTTAAAGAACAAATCGCAAATCATCTGCCTTATAACATTCATTCGGTAGGGCTTTCAACATTTGCTGCAACCGCCACCTCCTTAGTTCTTTTTTATCACTTATATGTTTTTTGGCTTGAGAGTATAGGTGCAATAAATTGGATTTTTATATTACTTACCACTCTACTTAGCTCTTTATTTACACTGATCGTAATTGGAGTAGTGCAACTATTGTCAGAAAAGTCATCCGGTGAATTTTAGATTTAGATCATATTATATCTATGCAGCGGTAATACTTATCGGTCTTGTTTATATTCTACGCCTTTTGGAAATTCAAGTTTTAGATGATAAATATGCTCTTATTGCTGAAAAAATATCTCTAAGAAAGCAAACTATCTATCCGCAACGTGGCCTGATTCTAGATCGGAATAAAAAGCTGATGGTATACAATGAGCCTGTATATGATCTAATGCTATCGGTTCCTATTAAGTTAAAAGACATTGATACCTCAGAGTTTTGTAGGCTTGTTGAAATAGAAAGACCGGAATTTGATAAACGCTTGGAAAAAGCGAAAAAAACGGCATATCATGGTAAAGCAATTTTCATGAAAAATGTGTCAAACATTATTTTTGCAAGATTACAGGAGCGTTTATACGAGTACAAAGGTTTCTTTTTTGAGATTAGGCAAGATAGAAATTATAAGTATAATAGTTCTTCGCACGTTTTAGGATATCTTGGAGAAATAACGCGAAATGACTTAGAATCTCAGGAAGAATCGTATTACGAGCAAGGTGACTTTATGGGTAAAAACGGAATTGAAAAATTCTATGAAGAGTATCTAAGAGGAGTTAAAGGTGAAAGCTATTTTTACGTTGATAAATTTGGTGTAAATAAAGGAGTATATAAAGAGGGAAAACTAGATGTCATCCCCAAAGATGGCAGAAATTTATACCTTAGCTTGGATATAGACCTACAACAGTATGGGGAGGGATTACTAGATAATAAAATGGGAAGTATAGTTGCTTTAGATCCTAAAACAGGTGAAATTCTAGCGCTGATTTCTAGTCCGTTTTTTGATCCTGCCAACTTTAATATTCAAAATAGGAGCAAACATTATGCGGATGCCTTAATGGATCCTACAAAACCCATGTTTAATAGAGCGGTCTCAGCACCATATCCTCCGGGTTCAACGTTCAAACCTATTATGGCATTAATAGGCTTACAAGATGGGGCAATTTATCCTGAAACACACTTTGGTTGTCCAGGATATTATAGATTGGGTGGCAGAATTATAAAATGTCACGGACACACATTTAACACAAGTTTGGAACGGAGTATAGCAAGTAGTTGCAATACTTACTACTGTAATACGTTTAAGGCGATGATGCAATCAGACAAATATGCCAATACGGAAGCCGCATACAATAGTTGGAGGAATTATTTGGTAAGTTTTGGACTTGGCCAGGAGTTGGGTGTTGATGTGAGTGGAGAGTTTAAAGGTTGGCTTAAAGACGCTAGTTTTTATGATAGGATGCATGGTAAAGGTTCTTGGAATTATTCAAGAATAATTTCCTTATCTTTTGGTCAAGGAGAGCTCGGTATGACACCTATACAGATGGCCAATATTGCTGCTATTATTGCCAACAGGGGTTATTATTACACTCCACATGTTGTGCATCGTATTGAAGGAATTAATGAAATTCCCGAAAAATATAGAGTGAAACATCGCACGATGATTTCTCCTACCACTTTTGATCCCGTTATACGAGGCATGTTATTGGTAAATGAAAGTGGAACAGCTGCGGGAGCCTCAATTAAAGGTATTAACATAGCTGGTAAAACAGGTACAGTTCAAAATCCTCATGGAAAAAATCACGCGGCATATATGGCATTTGCACCTGCTGAAAATCCGCGTATCGCCATCGCCGTAATTGTAGAAGAGGCAGGTTATGGAGCTACTTGGGCTGCTCCTATTGCTAATCTTATGATAGAGCATTATCTTAAGCCAGATTCGGTTGAAGTTAGCTCAAGATCTTATTTGGAGACTAGATTACGTGAAGCTAATTTGATTCCAGAAAAATTCATACGAAAATCAGATAGTACCTCAAATGCAGACTAAATTACATATTGATATAATAGCTACATTTTTATTTCTATGTATTGCAACATTGGGAATATCATCCGTTTATTCTGCTACATCTGAATTTGGAGTTTTTAGTCTCTTTGAGGGAAGAAGTGGTAAACAAATGTTATTTTTAGGAATTGCTATTTTTATAGGACTTATCTTTTTGCTACTTAATTCTAACTTCTTTGAACTTTTTAGTTGGCCAATTTATGGGAGTGTTATGCTACTATTGGTAGCCGTTCTTTTTGTTGGATCAGATATTAATGGTGCACGATCTTGGATAAAAATAGGTTCTTTTAGTTTACAGCCTGCGGAATTTGCGAAGTATGGGACAGCATTTGCGGTTTCAACCCTGATCAGTACTATTGGATTTTCGTTTTCAAAGAAATCAGATGTTTTAAAATTAGTTATAGTGATATTGCTTCCTATGGCACTTATTGTATTGCAGGGGGATACTGGATCTGCATTGGTGTTTGCTAGTTTTATTCTTGTATTTTATCGAGAGGGCCTTTCTCCAATGTTACTTGTTTTTGGCATTTGCATCATCGCCATTTTTGTGCTTACACTTATTTATGGGTCCCTTATTTTTAGCGCGGGTATGATTATACTCTTGGGTGTTGTCTTTGCATTTACATATACCAACAAAAAAATGCTTTTACCAAGCATACTAATTGTGGTTTTAACCATTTTGCTGAGTTTAAGTGTTCAATTTTTATTTGATAATGTGCTCCAAGATCATCAAAAGAAACGAATTCAGGTAACCTTAAATCTAATAGACGATAATCAAGGCGCAGGTTATAATGTAAACCAAAGTAAAATTGCAATTGGTTCAGGTGGATGGGGCGGTAAAGGTTTTTTAAATGGTTCTCATACCAAAGGAGATTTTATTCCTGAGCAAACTACTGATTTTATTTTTTGTACAATAGGGGAGGAAGGAGGCTGGTTGTTAAGTTCAGGTACTATAATTTTATTTGTACTGCTTATCTTACGATTATATCACATGGCAAATCGTGCTAAGAAAAAATATAAGCGAGTGTTCATTTTTAGTTTAGCATCAATTCTGTTTTTTCACCTAACGATAAATGTGGGAATGACTATAGGAATAATGCCGGTAATCGGAATTCCATTGCCGTTTATTTCCTATGGAGGTTCATCTATACTATCATTCACCGTTTTTATGTTTACAGCTCTCAAAATGGACGCCTCTCGAGATGAAGATTTAACCTCAGAATTCTAATGACACACGTACACCAGCTTACTTTTGGACCTTTTGCTGAAAACACCTACATCATTTCGGATGCTGATGGAAATACGCTTATTATAGACCCAGGAATGTATGATTCCGTTGAGAATATGCGTTTTTTTGAGTTTATGAACACTCATAATTTAAAACCTATAAAACTGGTACTGACCCATGCTCACTTAGATCACGTCTTTGGTGTAAATTGGGTTCATCAACAATATGGCCTAACACCTGTGTTGCATCAAGCAGATAAGTTTATATACGACAATGCAGCGAACGTGACTCGACAGTACGGGCTAAAAATGGATGACTTAATTGAAACAGACCTAGGTTTAGAAGATGGGACAATTCTTGAGTTTGGTGAAGCGAAATTTGATATTCTTCATGCGCCGGGACACTCTCCAGGCAGTGTTTGTTTTTATAACCGAAAGGAAGAATATGTTATAGCTGGCGATGTACTTTTTGAAGGTAGCATCGGTCGAACAGATTTGCCAGGTGGCGATTTTGATACCTTAATTAGAAGTATAAAAACCCACTTAATGGTTATGCCAGATGATGTACTGGTGTATTCAGGACATGGTCCTTTAACAACCATCGGTCAAGAACGAATTTCTAACCCGTATTTACAGACCTAGGGATTTAACAAAAAATAGATTAAAGAGTCTCGGATTTGGTCAACACTAGTTAATTAGCTTTCCCTGCTGGCAAGCATTTCTACAATTTCTTCTAGATAGTTTTTATCTCCTACACTTTTAAGATCTTGTAATTTACTTGAACTTTTTTCGGAGTATTCCTGTGCTTTCTGTAAGGTAGAATACTTGGCCCCAGTTTCATCCATTTTTGATTTTACTAATGCAATTATCTCCTTTTCTGGATGGGTAGTATAGAGTGACATTGTCTCATCCTTTGCGTTTGCGTCCAGACTATTCCACATCTCATTCCAGAGATATGTTTTTTTCTTTTCTAAGATATCTCCACCAATACGTTTACCTAATTTAGCCGTTTCACCAAAGCTGTCCAGGTAGTCGTCCATTAGCTGGAAAGATAGACCAATAGATATACCTAAATCATAAAGTTTTTGTGCATCATTGCTTGGGGCGCTGCCCAAAATAGCACCTGCTTGCAAACAAAAGCCAAGTAACACTGCTGTTTTTTGACGAATCATATTCAAGTATTCAGGATTACTTACTTCGTCAGTTTGCTCAAATTGCATATCGTTCATTTGACCTTCACAAAGTTCACGAGCCATGACATTAAAAAGTTTAAGTATTTCTAAGTTACCCACTTCTGCAAGCTTTTCGTACACTTCAATTTGCAGTAAATCACCAGAGAGTATGGCAGTTGCCTCATCCCATTTTGCATGTACAGTCTCTTGCCCTCTTCGCAACGGTGAATTATCCATGATGTCATCGTGCAATAGTGTGAAGTTATGGAACATCTCAACGGCTTGAGCTACTTTTATAACTTCATCGGAATATTCTTCTTTATAGAGTCTATACGCCGCCAATACCATGGCTGGACGTATACGCTTTCCTCCTAAACTGAGTATATAGCTAATAGGCTCATAAACGGCTCTAGGAGATCCGGGTTGTGCAATGATATCTGCAATTGCAGGTTCTAAATCGGCAAGAAGTTGTTTTAGCTTGTTCAAGGAAGCAAAGTTAATCGGATTAAAAAAAAGTATAACCCCTGAAAAGAGTATTTGGTTTTTTTGAATATTTAAAAGTACGTTATTTTAGTGTATTTTATTCTTTGTGTACCTAATTAATCCTGCTCAACAAACATAAAATCAATGTTGCGCTTGGCTAGGTCTGTATTTTTTACACGAATTCTAACTTGTTGACCCATAGAAAAAGTTTTTCGTGTGCGATCGCCAATAACCTTTTTCTTTTCAGGGAGGAAGGTGTAGTGGTCGCCCTTCATATCACGAAGTCTTACCATTCCCTCGCATTTATTCTCTACAATTTCTACAAATATGCCCCAATCTGTAACTCCACTAATGATGCCATCAAATTCCTCACCCTTGAAGTTAGCCATATACTCAACTTGTTTATACTTAATACTTGCACGTTCGGCACTCGTTGCTTTTTGTTCTTGCTTACTACTATGGCTTGCCATTTTCTCAACGTTTCCATAATCAAAAGACTTATGCTTGGTTAAATAGTCTTGCAGCATTCTGTGCGTTATTAAGTCAGGATATCTTCGTATAGGAGATGTAAAATGAGCATAATAATCAAATGCTAATCCAAAATGACCTATTTTCTTACTCGTGTAATACGCTTTTTCCATACTTCGAATAGCCAATGGTTGAAGGATCTCACCTTCTATAGTGCCATCTATTTTAGCAACCATCTCATTAATAGATGCACTGTAAGCTTTATTGCTACTAGTATCTATTTTGTGCCCGAATTCTAATGCTGTTTCTGCAAATTCTGTCATTTTTTCTATCGAAGGTTGTTCGTGAACACGATAGGGTAGAGGCATCTTGTCATTTTCGGTATACAAGTGCATTGCCACGTATTTATTGGCCAATAACATGTATTCCTCTATCATTTTGTGAGCATCTTTTCTCACTTTGGGTATTACGGCCGTGGGTACACCTTTATCGTCTAATATGAATCGGAACTCCGTAGTCTCAAAATTTATTGCTCCATTTTTATAACGAGCATTTTTTAGTTCTAAGGCGACATTATTCATTATTTCTAACTCTGAAGCATAAGGTCCAACTCTAGTGGCTATTACTTCTTGGGCATCTTCATAAGAGAATCTGTGGTCAGAATAAATCACCGTTTTAGCAAATCTGTACTTCTTTACTGCGCCTTTATGATCTAACTCAAAAATAGCTGAAAAGGTTAGGGATTCTTCATGTGGCCTCAGTGAGCACAGCTCATTACTTAGACGCTCAGGAAGCATAGGTATTGTTCTATCTACTAAGTAAACAGAGGTGGCTCTATCTACAGCTTCTTGGTCTATGATGTCTCCAGGAGAAACATAATGAGAAACGTCTGCTATGTGCACGCCTAACTCAATATTTCCGTTAGGTAAAATTTGATAGCTAAGAGCATCGTCAAAATCTTTTGCATCTGCTGGGTCAATTGTAAATGTGGTTATTTTTCTGAAATCCTCACGTTTGGCTATTTCTTCAGCACTTATTTTTTTCGGTAAAAGCTCTGCTTCGTGTTCAACGGCGTCGCTAAACTGGGTATCAAATCCAAACTCTGCCACAATCGCGTGCATTTCTGCAGTATTTTCTCCTGAACGACCAAGAACAGTTTGTATCTCAGCATACGGATTTTTAGCCTTAGCGGGCCAATCCCTATATTTAAAAATAACCTTATCTCCGTCAGTTGCTCCGTTCATACGTTCTTTAGGTACATAAAAATCCGTATGAATTTTATGTCCATCTGGTATTACAAAAAACGAGTTTCCCCCTGCAGATACTGTTCCTACATAGGTTTCTCGTGCCCTGGTTATAACACGAGTTACAAATGCTCTAGGTTTTGTTTTGCCTTTTGTATAGCTCAGTTTTACGGCTACTTCATCACCATCAAATGAGTCAAGCGTGTCGCCTGATTTTATTTTGATATCATCATCTAGATCGTCTACCATGAGATAAGCATCACCACGCGCATTGAAATCTAATTTACCAATAATTTCGTCTACAGCTAATCGTTCAAATACGTATTTGCCTATTTCAGGCTGCTTTATTTTAGTATCAAGTACAAGCTGTTCCAAAATTTGTGAAACTTCTTTATAGGAAATTTGTGGTACTTGTGCACCTATTTGCTTATAATTTAGAGTTTTATTTGGACTGTTTGCCAGTACCTGAAGCACTTCGTCATGTTGATTAAACTTCCTAGTGCGGTTATTTCTCTTTTTCAATGTTGTTTTTAATTAATGCTGTGTTTTAGCAGTGTTTTGGTGTAATCTGATTTGGGATTACGTATTAATTCATCGGTTTCACCTGCCTCAATGACTTCTCCCTGCTTTAGAATTATTATTTTATTGCAGAAATAGCTCACCACATTCATATCATGGCTTATAAGTAGATAGGTTAGTCCTTTTTCTCTCTTTAGGTCGTTTAGCAAGTTTAAAACTTTGGCTTGTACACTTACATCTAATGCACTTACGGCTTCGTCTAAAACTATAATTTTGGGATTTTTTGCGAGAGCCTTTGCAATACAAATACGTTGTCTTTGTCCGCCAGAAAACTCGTGAGGATACTTTTCAAAATCAGAAGCTGTTAGACCTACTTCTTGCAGCAAACATACTACTTTATTTTTAAGCGTTATTTTCGAGTCTTTATCGTTGCTAACCGTTTTCACAACTTCAGCTATGGCATCGCCTATTTTGTGCTTAGGGTTTAGCGAAGAAAACGGATCTTGAAAAACCAATTGTATCTCATTTGATAAATCATTAATCTTGGAGAGCTCAATGTCATGCAAGTAAATGCTCCCACTTGTAGGTTTCCATATATCCAAGATGAGTTTAGCTATTGTACTTTTCCCACTGCCACTTTCACCAATAAGTCCAAGTATATCCCCTTGATATAAAAAGAGATTGATGTTATGAAGTACCTTAGTTTCTACGTTGGTAAATAAGTGAGATTTGAAGTGAGATTTTTCAATTTCCTTGAGTTCTAAAATGATTTCTTCTGAATTTTCCTCGGGACTCAGTGCTATACTCAAGGGCTGTTCAAATGACAATTCACCGTCAATATCATGAAGCAAATCATTTATTTCTGCTAATACTTCACCTCTTTTCGCATACGTGGCTCTACTTTCAATCAACGCCTTAGAATAAGGATGTTTTGGGTTGGCTAAAATTTGAGTCTCTGTGCCAATTTCGACAATAGTACCATGATACATGACTGCAATGTTGTCCGCAAATCCCTTTAATGAAAGGAGATCATGGGTGATAAAGAGGATTCCCATTTTTTCTTCGCGACTTAGCTTTTTAAGCAAGGCTAAAATCTCAGATTGTACCGCTATATCTAACGCTGTAGTTGGCTCGTCGGCAATAAGAAGTTTGGGTTTTTTAGCAAGTGCCATGGCTATCATAACACGCTGTCTTTGTCCTCCACTTAGTTCATGGGGATAGCTTTTTGAGACTCTATCGGTGTCTGTGAGCTCAACTTTAAGTAGGAGCTCATTTAAATAATCAGCACTTTTAACCTCTGCACATTCCAGTATTTGTTTACCACATGTAAGCAGTGGATTTAAAGCGGTCATTGGCTCTTGAAAAATATAAGATATCTCTCGTTTGCGTATTTGCCTTAGCTGGTCATTGTCTATGGTGAGTAAATTTACTTGATGGTCCAGATGATTAAAAAGAACTTCTCCATCCAAAATGGCTTCATCTATTAAGCGAGTTAAACTCTGACTAGCTACAGATTTTCCACTACCACTCTCGCCAATTAAACCTAAAATTTCACCTTGATGAATGCAAAAACAAATGCCTTTTACGGCATCAAACGTTTTTTGTTTCGAGATTTTAAATCCAACGCTAAAGTTATGTACGTCCAGTATTTTCAATTATTAACGTAATCTATCCATGGAACGAATAAGTTGCTCATCCTTTTGTATTCCATTTCGTGCTATAAAGTTGAATACAAGAACTACAATAGGCAAAAGCGCGGGTAATCTGAAATTTTGGAATCCGGTATGCTCAAAATAAGCCATGTGTATACTGTATAAATACATCATTACAATACATCCAAGTATCAATATAAAATTGATAGATGTGAGTAGTAATTGTGTTTTTCTGTTTTTAAACATAAGCATAGCAGCCAAACTAATCCCTCCCACGGCTGCCATAAAAGCCATAAGATAAGTGTTCGTCTCCTGAACTGAATCCTTACCAGCTACCATTTTGGTTGCGTTATACTGAATTTCAACACGTTGTTGATTTTCAGTATTTTCGGCATTAAAATACACCATATTCGAAAACAATAACAGTATGCTAATAGCAACATTAGCTAAAAAAAACAGTGTCTGTGGTCTTTGAATCATATAGCAAATGTAAACATTAACTAAGTTTTAGTGTTTTACCTTTGCTTCACTTATTAAGGGGGTTGACCATAATTTGAAACACTACATAAAAGATACATCTGCGCTTGTGATAGGCGCTGGAGTGGCTGGTTTGTCATCAGCTATTCGGTTGGCAAACAATGGAATACAAGTTAAAGTGTTTGAACAGCAGGCCACGTATGGAGGTAAAATGGGAGTTTGGGAGCAAGACGGTTATCGTTTCGACACTGGTCCTTCACTATTTACTATGCCCCACTTTGTGAATGAACTGTTAACTATAGATGGTAAGGACAATGTTCCGTTTGATTTTGAGGAATTAGAGGTGATTTGTCACTATTTTTGGGATGATGGAACAACACTTCAAGCTACCAAAGATCTAGAACAACTCAAAGATTCTTTTGAGAAGAATATTGGGGAGCCAAAGGAAAATATTGCTTCTTTTTTAAAAGAAAGTCAAACGAAATATGAAATAACGAATCATGTTTTTCTGGAAAAATCGCTTCATAAGTTAAAAACATATTTTAGCTGGGGTACGATTAAAAGTATTTTTAGACTTCATCGTGTTGAAGTTTTTAAAACAATGGCAGTACAAAATGAACGCCGATTCAAGCACGAAAAGACAGTTCAGTTTTTTAACAGATACGCAACCTATAATGGGTCAAATCCATATGAAGCACCTGCAACTTTAAATGTGATACCACACTATGAGTACGGATTTGGGGCTTTTTTCCCTACTAATGGAATTCGGTCTATAGCTGATGCATTATATCAAAAAGCGCTCAGTTTAGGTGTAGAATTCCACTTTAATTCATCCATAGAAACAGTGGAGAAACGAGGAGATAAATACCTTTTAAATGGGGTATTCGAGTCGCAAATTGTAGTTTGCAATATGGATGTTGCTGCAGCCGCTAAAGGTCCTTTGAAAAATTTGTTGAGCGGGAAACGAAAGGACTACGAACCATCAAGTTCGGCCCTTATTTTTTATTGGGGCATAAATCGTGAATTCACTTCATTAGGTTTACATAACATATTTTTCTCGGATGATTACAAGAAAGAATTTCATTCTATTTTTTCTCAGAAAAAAATTGATGATGATCCAACGGTATATGTGCATATAAGCAGTAAACAAAAGCCAAATGACGCTCCAAAAGGAGCGGAAAATTGGTTTGTAATGGTAAATGCACCTTATGTAGAAAATCAAAATTGGGATACCATGGTTGCGCAGGCGCGAGAAAATATAATAAAGAAGCTAAGTCGATTACTTGGAATTGATGTTGCTCAACATATTGTATTAGAACATAAGCTTACACCGCAGTTAATCCAAAAACATACAGGAAGTTATAAGGGCGCGTTATATGGTTCTAGCTCAAATAACAGAACGGCGGCTTTTTTGCGCCAACCTAATTTTAGTAGTGTACACAAAGGACTATATTTCTGTGGAGGAAGTGTACATCCTGGAGGGGGAATACCGTTATGTTTGCTCTCAGGTAAAATTACATCAGATATAATAGCACATGATTTCAACCTTTTTTAACAAAAATTTTTATTTATTGTTGATAGTTCCATACATAGTGGGGCTTATTGGGATATTGTTGCCAGTAACAAGATCACTTTTTTTGAGCCTAACACCCATAAATTTAGTATTTAGCTTTATGCTAGTTATGGTAGAAGAGTCTAAGTGGCTGCGCTATAACATACTGGGACTTATTTTTATACTCGTAGGAAGTTTTGGCTTAGAGTATTTGGGTGTCACATTTGGTTATGTATTTGGCGATTATAGCTACGGTAAATTGCTTGGATATGCTTACTTAGGAGTACCTGTTATTATTGCATTTAACTGGGTAATGCTTTGTGTAGCGTCAAGGAGTTTGGTAAATCTGGTAACTCAGAATGCTATATTATCCTCTTTTTTAGCTGCGGCAGTCGTTACGGCATACGATTATCTACTCGAGCCGGTTGCTATTCGTTTTGGCTGGTGGGCATGGGATAATGGCTCTGTTCCTTTGTTTAATTATGCGTGCTGGTTTGTGTTCGCTCTTATTTTTCAACTCACGTTCAGAAAAGTTCCTAGTGTGGCCCGAAGAAGCTATTGGATGATTTTTATCCAAGCTGCTTTCTTTTGGATTTTATTGCTGATGTAGTTAGTAGACTTTTTTTAAAATGAAATTTGTATCCTTAATACTCGTTTTTTACACTGCTTCTGTATCGCAGTATAGATCAGTATATCAATCACAAAACGAGGATAAAGTAATAGCCGCATTAGAGGTGCTGGAATCAAAGTCGAGTCTTACTTCAGATGAGCTCTGTTATAAAGCAGTTTTTCAGTGCATGAAAGCGGAGTATATAACTAATCCGTATCAAAAACTAAGCTCATTTAAAAAAGGCTATAGCACATTGAATGCGCTGATAGCAAAAAATGCAACCAATGTGGAGTACAAGTATCATCGATACATGATTGAGAAATACACACCAGCTTGGCTTATAGATATTAATCACATGACTACAGATAAAGCTTTCGTGAAAACAAATCTAAAAACGAATCATCCGATGTACAGCTTTATTACCAAAACCATAGATTAGTACTTATTTTTGCTCGCAATGAAACGAGCTTATGTAGTAGATGCCGCACGAACAGCGGTAGGTAAATTTGGAGGAACACTCGCAACCGTAAGGCCTGATGATTTGGGATCCGACGTTATAAAGGCATTGGTAGCTAGAAATTCAAGTATCGATCTTAACGAAATTGAAGATGTCGTTTTTGGTGCTGCCAATCAAGCAGGAGAGGATAATCGTAACGTTGCTCGAATGAGCTTACTCATGGCAGGATTACCACTAACCGTTCCTGGTCTTACTATAAACCGATTATGTGCGAGTAGTCTTCAAGCGATTGCTGATGTTTCCAAAAATATTGCCATTGGTTACGGAGATATGTTTATAGCGGGAGGCGTAGAGAGTATGACGCGTGCACCATTTGTGTTACCCAAAGCAGAATCTGCATACAGCAGAGCTGGTCAAGTATACGATACTTCTATAGGTTGGCGATTTATTAATCCCAAACTAGCTGCGTTATATCATCCGTTTACGATGGGCGAAACCGCAGAAAATATAGCAGAAAAATATGGAATTACTCGTCAAGAGCAAGACGAATTTGCTTATAAAACACAATTAAATTATCAGACTGCGTTAAATGCTAATAAATTTGAGAATGAAATAATTCCTGTTTATTTACCGCATCGTAAGGGTAATGCGTTGGTGTTTCAACAAGATGAGCATCCAAGATTAAGTACGGTCGATCAGCTTTCTAAGTTGTCTGCAGCCTTTAAAAGTGGAGGAACCGTAACGGCAGGAAATGCCAGCGGCATAAATGATGGCGCTGCAGCTTTACTCATTGTAAGCGAAGAAGCTTTAAAAAGATATAATCTCGAACCCATAGCAGAAGTGGTGAGCAGTGCAGCAGCGGGCGTACCGCCTGAAATAATGGGCATCGGACCTGTACCCGCAACACAAAAGGCATTGAAAAGAGCTGGTATTGGAGTTAAAGATTTGGACTTAGTTGAATTAAATGAGGCATTTGCTGCACAAGCTATCGCTTGTATGCGAGACTTAGATTTAAACCCAGA
>CAMDBP010000027.1 GCA_945889315.1 Chitinophaga pinensis | reverse complement strand
ATAAGTTAAAAGGGATGAAGTGATTGTAGGATGGTTAGCAAGGCATTTTTAAAAAGAGCAACCGGTGCTCTCGCCTGCTAATGAAAATCATTCTTTTACCCTTACCAGTACAAAATTTCCGGTTGCAAAACCTATTATCCATTCATCTTCCTTTAAAGAAATGGTTTTAATGATTGCAGCCGTGCCCTTTTCAGGCTACACTTCTAAACTGTTTATTTTGGCACCTTTCAATTTCCACTTAGCGGCTTCTAATTTGCCCATCATTCGTAAAGAGCATGCTTTATCTTCATTAGAAACAAATGCTAAATCTTTGAAAAATAGGGCTCCATTTCTTTGCTGGTGGAATCCATTTCTTCGGCTTCATACACAGCTGAAAATTTCCAATGTCCAATAAAGCCTGGTATTTTAGCCTGGCTGTAATAGCTGCCAGAAATTAAAAGGATGGCTAAAACTACTTTTTTCGTTTTTTGTACCGATTATTTTCCGGTGCAGTTAAACGAAATAATCGTTAATTAATGATCATCGTAAAATACGAAGGTGTTAGTTTATTAAATCAAAACCGCAATAAGGTCTCAGTACTTCGGGAACGATTATCCCTTCAGGAGTTTGAAAATTTTCTAAAATACTCGCTACGATACGTGGCAGAGCCAAAGCACTTCCATTCAACGTGTGTGCATATTCGTTTTTACCTTCGGTCGTTTTATAGCGTAGCTTGAGTCTATTGGCTTGAAAAGTCTCAAAGTTAGACACCGAGCTTACTTCTAACCAACGCTCTTGTGCAGCACTCCAAACTTCCATATCATACGTCATCGCACTTGCAAAACCAGTGTCGCCACCGCACAGGAGTAGTACTCTATATTGCAGGCCCAGGTCTTTTAGTAATCCTTGCACGTAGCTACTCATTTCTTCTAACTTTTGGTATGAGTTAGCAGGATTTGCCAATTGTACTATTTCTACTTTATCAAACTGATGCAATCTATTTAAACCTCGTACGTCTTTTCCGTAGCTACCTGCCTCACGTCTGAAACATGGCGTATGACCACAGTTTTTTACAGGGAAATCGCTTTCTTTTAGTATTACATCTCTGTAAATATTGGTGATTGGCACCTCTGCGGTAGGTATGGCATATAGATTATCTATTTGCATGTGATACATCTGGCCTTCTTTATCAGGCAACTGACCTGTACCAATTCCGCTAGCTTCGTTTACCAATATAGGCGGTTGAATTTCTTCGTAACCAGCATCGCGCCCTCTATCTAAAAACCAATTGATAAGTGCTCGTTGTAGTCTTGCACCTTTACCTCTGTATACAGGAAACCCTGCGCCTGTTATTTTCACACCCAGTTCAAAGTCAATCAGATTATATTTCTCACAAAGCTCCCAGTGCGGAAGATTTTGTGTCAGTTTTGGTTTCGCCCCGTGTTCAAAAATAATTTTGTTGTCTGCTTCACTTTTTCCAGCGGGAACAGCTGATCCCGGTGCATTAGGTATTTGGTAAAGTACCTCAAGTAAGTCTGTTTCTATACTTTTAAGCCGTTCGCTTAGCGTGCTGCTTTGCTCTTTTAAGACAACGGTTTTAGCCTTCATAGCGTTGGCTTCCTCCATTTTCTTTGCGGCATAAAGGTGTCCTATTTCTTTGGCGATTTTATTGCTCTCCGACAAGATAGTATCAAGCTCTACTTGGGTTGATTTACGTTTGTCATCTAAGGTTAATGCCTGATTTACAAGGTCGGTAAAATCCTTACCTCGTTTGGCTAATCGAGCGATTATTCCTTCTTTGTCTGCGCGTATATCGTGTATTAATAGCATGTTTCTTACCTGAGTTGCAAAGGTTGTCTTTTTTGTGAAAAGGGAAAGGATGTATTTTTTCTAATGATTAAGTAAATAATGCTCTAGCTCTGTAATTCTATCTGTCATCATAAAACGATCAATGACGCTTTGTTTTGCAGCAGCTCCCATATGCTGTCTCATACTAGCGTCTTGAATAAGTTGAGCTAGCTTTTTGGAGAAGTCATCTACATCTAGATGCTGTGCAAGCAGTCCTGTCTGTCCATTGGTAATTATTTCAGGATTACTGGTAATATCAAAAGCAACTACTGGTTTTTCTTTTGCCATAGCTTCTACTAATACAAAGCCAAAACCTTCCCAACTCGAACCTAAAATAAAAATGTCGATACTTTGCATAAAGACGTCCATATCTGCCACAAAGCCAAGCAATAGTACTTCATTTTCAAGATTTTCGTCTTTTATACATTGTTGTACCTCGTCTTGCAATTCACCAGTTCCCGCAATAAAAAGTGTAAATTCTAAACCTTGATCCTTTATTTTTTTAGCAACTTGTATAAGGTTTTTTTGGCCCTTTTGCGGGGTTAGCCTACCTGCGTTCCCTAGTATCACTCCTTTGCCACGTTTTTTAATTTGCGGCAAGATTTCATGGGTATTGTTTAAAATAGTTGAATCCAATCCATGGTAAATGACTGGTATTTGTGTGGCATTTAACGTAGTGTGTAAGTAATGTAAAATCGTACGCTTGGTCTCTTCAGAATTAGCAATGATGTGCGTTGTTGCTTTACCTAAACAATATCTATTTACGATACTATTTTTAATGGGAGTTGCTAAACCTCGCAGGTATACTCTACGTGCAAGATGTCCCATTTGTCCTGCTATACTCGCTATTTTAGCATCTTGGGAAGTCGTAAAAATGACAGTATCTATTTCTTCTTGTTGGAAATACCGCTTAAGTGCAAGGAGTTTGAAAAGGTTGAGGAATGATAGGCTTTTTACTTCTATTGGAAAGAGATTAAAACCAGCTTCTTGCCCGCGTGCCCACAAAGGAGAAAAGGGATAAGCTGCTATCGTCACACTATACCCTTTTGATCTGAATGCTTTTGCATTTTCAAGATGAAGCTTTTCGCCACCGCCCCAAAAATTGGAACTATTAAAGAAGCATATTTTTTTCAAAATTTAGAGGACGGCGTTATGAAAAATGTTCTGTACATCTTCGTCATCTTCCAGCTTCTCGATGAGTTTATTTACTTCTTCTTTTTGAGCTTCATTAAGTTCAAGTGTATTGTGTGGTATTCGTTCAATATCTACGGAGTCTATCTCCATACCAATACTTTCAAGCCCCTTTTGCATATTGCCGTAATCGGTAAAAGCAGTATAAATCAACGTTTCGTCTTCTACTTGCTCTATTTCATCTAGCCCAAAGTCTATTAACTCAAGCTCTGCATCGTCCAAGTTTAGTTCTCCAAGGTTGACCTTAAAAATACATTTACGATCGAAGTTAAATTCCTGCGATCCACTGGTGCCTAGTTCTCCGCCATTTCTGCTCAAGATAGCGCGCATATTCGCCACTGTTCTATTGATATTATCGGTAGCGGTTTCAATCATTAAACTCAAACCAAAAGGACCTTTTGCCTCGTACAGAATTTCCTCGTAAGAGCTACTGTCTTTGTCAGATGCTTTTTTAATTGCTGCATCTACTCTGTCTTTAGGCATATTTTCTGACTTGGCATTTTTCATAGCCATGCGCAGTCTGGAGTTGTTGTCTGGGTCTGGACCGCCTTCTTTCACGGCCATTGCTATTTCTTTGCCTATACGCGTAAACGTTACCGCCATTTTGCCCCAGCGTTTCATCTTACGTGCTTTTCTAAATTCGAATGCTCTTCCCATTGGGTGCAAATTTAAAGCTAATTTTAAGTCTACGAAAAATCAGTTAGTTTAGTTGGTGGTTTTCTGTATAGACCCTTGGAAATAGATGCAGTTAATCGTGTTGCCAATGAATAAAGAGTGAGATATTAAAGAGATACTGGTTACATAAACGAATGTTCCTACAGAAAAAATTCCTTTCTTTGCATCGCAAAGAACAAACTTATGAATTTTGACGTAATAGTAATCGGAAGTGGCCCAGGTGGATATGTAGCAGCCATTCGTGCAGCACAACTTGGACATAAAGTAGCGGTGGTAGAAAAATCGGAGCTTGGCGGAGTATGCCTTAACTGGGGATGTATTCCAACCAAAGCATTGTTAAAATCGGCTCAAGTATTTGAATATATAAATCACGCAAGTGATTACGGAATCTCTGTTACTGAGGCAAAACACGATTTTGGTGCGGTTATAAAACGTAGTCGTGGAGTGGCAGACGGCATGAGCAAGGGCATACAGTTCTTGATGAAAAAGAATAAAATTGAAATTCTAATAGGTTTCGGTAAGCTAATAGCCAAAGGCCAAGTAAGCGTGGATAATGAAGGTAAGAAAGAAACCCATTCTGCTAAACACGTTATCCTTGCAACTGGTGCCCGTGAGCGTCAATTACCAAATTTACCAATAGACGGTAAAAAAATAGTAGGCTATCATGAAGCAATGGTGTTACCAACTCAACCTAAAAAAATGGTCGTAGTGGGAAGTGGAGCTATAGGAATGGAGTTCGCTTATTTCTACACGGCTATGGGAACAGAAGTAACTGTTATAGAGTTTATGCCTAACATCGTTCCTAATGAGGATATAGACGTTTCGAAAGAGCTTGAAAAAATCTACAAGAAAAAAGGCATGACTATTATGACCAATAGTTCTGTGGAGGCAGTAGATATAAAAGGTGCTGGCTGTAAAGTGAGCGTAAAAACTGCAAAAGGAATGGAAACCATCGAATGTGATATTGTTTTATCTGCAGTTGGAATTGAAACAAATTTAGAAAATATTGGACTAGAAGGTCTGGGTGTAAAAACAGAAAAGGGTAAAGTTATCGTAGATGATTATTACCAAACCAATGTGCCAGGCGTATATGCTATAGGCGATATAGTACATGGACCAGCTCTAGCTCACGTAGCTAGTGCAGAAGGAATAATTTGTGTTGAGAAATTTAGTGGACAACACGTTGCACCATTGGATTATGGAAACATACCAGGATGCACCTATACTTGGCCAGAGATAGCATCAGTAGGGTATACGGAGGCAAAAGCGAAAGAAGCCGGATATGATATAAAAGTAGGTAAATTCCCGTTCTCTGCATCGGGTAAAGCCAGTGCTTCGGGTGCTAAAGAAGGTTTTGTGAAGGTAATATTTGACGCTAAATATGGTGAGTTCTTAGGAGCGCACATGATAGGGGCTAATGTTACAGAAATGATAGCAGGCGTGGTAAGCGCACGTAAGCTAGAAACTACGGGTCACGAAATGATAAAAACAGTACATCCACACCCGACGATGAGTGAAGCGATCATGGAAGCATGCGCTGCAGCCTATGGTGAAGTGATACATTTATAGGAATTAGTTACTGGTTATCAGTTAATAGATATTAGGCCTTCGATTTGTTTTGCAATTCGGAGGCTTTTTTGTGGAATTTTCTTTTGAGTATCTTCGCCGCAATGCGTTTCTCACTTGTCTTTATTCTTTTCTCTCAGTTAGCTATTGCGCAAAAACCTAGCAACTATGTAAACCCTTTTATTGGAACTGGCGGACACGGGCATACATTCCCAGGAGCCACGGTGCCGTTTGGTATGGTACAGTTAAGTCCTGATACTCGCATAGATGGCAGTTGGGATGGATGCGGTGGCTATCATTATTCAGATTCATTTATTTATGGTTTTTCTCATACGCATTTAAGTGGTACAGGCGTGAGTGATTATGGCGATATTTTATTGCTGCCTTCATCGAATCCAATCTCCTTTAATCCAGAAGAATACAAAACTAAGTTTAGCCATACTGACGAAGTAGCCAAAGCAAATTATTATTCAGTTAATCTACCCGATAATGGGGTAAAAGTAGAATTAACCACTTCTACTTGGGCAGGTTTTCATCGATACACATTTGATAAAAATGAAGGCTACGTGTTGCTGGATTTGAAACACAGAGATAAAACACTAGACTTTAGGATACAAGAAAGAGGCCGTCGTAGCATAGATGGATATAGAATAAGTGAAGGCTGGGCGAAGGAGCAACATTGCTATTTTTCTATGGACTTTAACATGGATATTTCGGTCATTACCTATAATTCCGATAGTAGCAAGGCACTTCTACATTTCAATAAATTAAAAAATAATCAACTGGAAGTGTATGTAGGGCTTTCATTTACCTCTACAGCAGGAGCGCAATTAAATCTTAACTACGAAACTTCAAAAACATACGATTGGTTGCAGTTTGATGAGGTAGTAGCAGGCGGTCAAGCTCTTTGGGATAAGGAACTGTCTAAAATAGAGGTGTTTACCGAAGATGAGGATAAGAAATCTATTTTCTATACAGCTCTCTATCACTGTATGATTCACCCTAATATAGCAGAAGATGTGGATGGTAAGTACCTCGGCCATGACGGTATAATTTACGATAGCCCAAATCACACTCAATATACCGTTTTTTCGCTTTGGGATACATATAGAGCATTGCATCCATTGATGACAATTATCGATGAGCAGCGAACTACAGATTTTATAAATACCTTTTTAGAAATCTACAAACAAAGTGGAAGACTACCCGTTTGGGAATTGGCGAGTAACGAGACCGACTGTATGATAGGTTACCATAGTGTGAGCGTGATAGCTGATGCCTATATGAAAGGTATTCGCGGTTTTGATGCTAAGCTGGCACTAGAAGCAATGGTGGCTAGTGCCAATACCGATTTATTTGGCTTGCCAAGCTACCGCAAATATGGATTTGTACGAGCAGAAGATGAGTCAGAAAGCGTTAGCAAAACCCTTGAGTATGCCTACGACGATTGGTGCATATCCTTAATGGCAAGAGCAATGGGAGCGGATAGTATTGCCGATTTGTTTGATAGAAGAGCAGAATCGTGGCGAAATGTCATTAATCCTGAAACAGGTTTTGCCACACCTAGGCTAAACGGCGATTGGATAGCGGATTTTGATCCTAGGCAGGTCAATAATCATTTTACAGAAGCCAATAGTTGGCAGTATAGTTTTGTGCAACAAGCAATGGGAGGAGCAACTACTGGTAGCGACCTCGAACAAAAATTGGATGCCTTCTTTTCTGCGTCAACAAAAACCACAGGAAGAACGCAATCGGATATTACAGGATTAATTGGGCAATATGCCCATGGTAACGAGCCAAGTCATCACATAGCCTATTTGTATAATTATACCCCTCGCCCTGAAAAAGGGCAACAAATCGTCAAGCAAATCTGTGATTCATTTTACAAGAATACGCCTGATGGATTAATTGGTAATGAAGATTGCGGGCAAATGAGTGCTTGGTATGTGCTGAGTAGTTCAGGATTTTACGCTGTTTATCCAGGATCCAATTTGTATTTTGTGGGTCATTGTGCTTTTGATTCGGTCGTCTATCGTCTTAATAGCGGTAAAAAAATACGCATCGTCGGCTCAAAACAAATAGAAAGAAAAGGATGTACCGATTTTACTTCATACGATGCAAGAGAAGGATTATATCGTGACTTTTCAAACTGTGATTTTGGAGATAGTTTTCTGGAAGTAGGTGATACTAATCCAACGATAACCCCAACGCCATTCATTTCAGGGGAGCACGTTTTTCTTGAACAGTCTTTAGTGACGTTAAAAAGTTTAAACCCATTTGATAAGCTGTTTTACCGGGTGAATTCTCAAGGCTCATTCATAACGTATACCAACCCAATGGTGATAAACAAGAGTTCCATTGTGGAGGCTTATGCAATAAGTAATACTATGAAAAGTCCCACCATCTCCGCCACCTTCTACAAAAAACCGAATAATTGGACGTGCACACCCAGCATACTACCCAACTCACAATACACAGGTGGCGGCGACGATGCACTCATAGATGGCATAAATGGCACAACTTACTGGCAAGCAGGCAGATGGCAAGGATTTCAGAATAAAGAGGTTGAGTTTATCATTGATTTTAAAGAAGAAAAGAAAATCAGAGAGGTAAGTCTTAATTTTCTGCAAGATGCTCGCTCCTGGATATTGATGCCAAAAGATGTTTCGGTATATATAAACGGTAAATTAGTGGCTACGGATATTCTTACTTTAGACGCGTCACGAGAAGGGAATTTTACCCAAATGGTAAAATTGAAAACCCCAAAATCTAAATCTCAAATGCTGAAAATTGTGGTCCATTCGGCAGGCAAGCTTCCCGAGGGTCATCCTGGTTTTACGATGGATGGCGATGCATTTTTCTTTATAGATGAAATAAAAGTTAATTAATTCATTGAAGAAAGGTTCGGATTCTGTACCGGAGAGTATCAAACATGTTTTATTTTTACATGTCTAAATCATACTATTAGAAATATCTTACTTATAGTTGTTTTTACTATAAGTTTTTTATATTCGCGTTTGTAAATAATAATTCTATGCACAAAAGATTACAATTAATACTAATTGCGCTCACCTTTTATTCGGCAATATTTGCTCAAAAAGCTACTGTTTCTGGCAGAGTTATTGACACTTTAGGTCAAGGACTTATAGGAGCAATCGTAATAGAAAAAGGAACTTCTAACGGAGCGGTAGTTGGTGAAAATGGAAAATTTTCTATTAATGTGAATGATGCTAAAACAGCTTCTCTTACGGCTTCTTACTCTGGTTACGCTAATTCAACTGTAGCCCTAGGTGGTAAAACTACCATTACTATAACGTTAAAAGAGAACGCAGTTGGTATTGGAGAAATTATGGTAGTTGGTTATGGAACTGCTACCAAAAAGGAATTTACGGGAGCAAGCGCTTCGGTGAGAGGTGAAAGTCTAGATAAGCTAAATATACCTAGAGTAGATCAAGCGCTACAAGGGCAAATTGCCGGCGTAAGTATTAACACCAATTCAGGATCGCCAGGAGGAGCATCCAGTATCAGAATTAGAGGCCTTTCTACATTTGGGGATAATGACCCACTTATATTAGTAGACGGTGTAGTCTATGATTCGGAAGGGCTTAACGCCTTAAATCCAAATGACATTGCCAGTATAAACGTACTTAAAGATGCTACAGCGGGTATATATGGTGTACGTGCTGCAAATGGAGTTATCCTTATAGAAACCAAAAAAGGTAGAAAAAATTCGGCTCCAAGCATTGAGCTTTCTGGATACGTAGGCATGCAACAAGCATCTAAGAAATTAGACCTGCTAAATGCAAATGAATATGCAGTCTTGAAAAATGAGATGTTTGCAAATGGAAATCAAGCCTTGCCATTTAGTAATACAAATTTGGGTGAAGGAACTAACTGGCAAGATTCTGTTTTTAAGACAGCTATGGTTAGAGACTATAATATTAACGTTTCAGGAGGATCAGACAAAACAACGTATTCCATTGGTGGTAGTTATTTTAACCAAGATGGCATAGTTGGGTTGGATAAAGCGAACTTTAATAGAATAAACGGACGTGTAAACTTAAGTACCGAAATGAGTTCTAAACTTAAGCTTAATAGTGTTTTCTTGTACACAAAAGAAGAGAGAAGTGCCTTACCTGAAAACGGTATTGGTTCTGTTTTGTACAATACGGTTAATGCTTTCCCAACAGATCCTATTCGCGATTCAAAAGGAAATTTCACGTACTTAGAGGAAGTATCGGATATTATCAATCCCATTGCACAAATGCAAAACACCTATAATTCTTCTCGGGTAAATAAGTTCGTTGGGAAAGAAGAATTAGTATATGATATACTTCCAAACTTAAGTTTCACCAATAGATTTAATTATAACTATGCATTAGTAGATGGTAAAACATTTTCACCTTTAGCGTGGTTTGGTCCAGGTAAAGCACAAAATACAGCTATCAATGCAAATCTAGATCCTACTCAAGTAGAGATTGCCCCAGGAACGTTCATCGAGCGTGGTGCTAGTGTTACAGAGCAACGTAGCTCATATAGCGACCTTAATTTTGAGTCGTTTTTTAATCATGAAAAAGTATTTAATGCGATTCATACGGTTAAAACTACGCTAGGAGCTTCTATCTTTAGCAGAAACGGAAGTGCGCTGGGAGGTACAGGTTACAACATTCCAAATAACTCTGTTGACTATGCCGATATTTCTGCTAATCAGGCCCCAGGAGGATTTTTAAATAACGTGTATTCATTTCAATTTCAGGAAAGATTGGTATCTACATTTCTTAGAGCAGAATACAAGTATAGTTCTAAGTATTTTGGTTCAGCTATTTTGCGTAGAGATGGATCTTCTAAGTTTGGACCGAATAGTCGTTATGGAATATTCCCAACCGTTTCCGGTTCTTGGGTCGTTTCTGAAGAAGATTTTTATGATAATAAAACGTTTGACTTCTTAAAAATAAGAGCGAGCTACGGGATAAGTGGAAATGATCAAATCGAAAATTTTGCTTACAGAGGTCTTTTAACTGGAGAAGGAGTCTATGTTTTTGATGATGTAATTACAAGTGGAGCTGCAATAGGACGTGCTTCTAATCCAGATTTGAAATGGGAAACAACTCGTCAACTCAATATAGGTGCTGATTTTAGTTTATATAAAAACCTAAACGTTACGCTTAACTACTTTATCAAAAACACAAAAGATTTATTATTTCAACCAGACGTATCTGGGGTGTTGGGTACTGCAGGCGCAGGAAGCTATCCTCCAATTATTAATGCTGGAGATGTTTCGAACAAAGGTCTTGAATTAGAGTTATCTCACGATGCAAAAGTGGGCAAAAACTGGAATATCACAAATAGCTTAAACGCTACCTTTATTAAAAATGAAGTTACGGCTATTCCTGAGGGAGTAGATTTTATCCCTGGTGCAGCATTCGGAATTGGTGGCGGTATCGCTACTCGCTTTGAACAAGGATACTCAATTGGTTACTTCATTGGATATGAAACAGACGGAATCTTCCAAACACAAGCAGAAATTGATAACTCTCCAGTTAAACAAGATGGAGCAAAACCTGGTGATTTGCGATATGTAGATCAAAATGGCGATGGTAAAATTAGTTTTGGGGATGATTTGGATAAGACTGAATTGGGTTCCCCTATACCAACAGTTACTCTTGGATACAATCTTAATGTTAGATATAAAGGTTTTGACATAGCGGGCAACTTGTATGCGGCTTTAGGTCAAGAGATAGTTAGAAACTATGAGAGACAGCAGCCGTACGCAAATCAACTTTCATATACCATTAACAGATGGACGGGTGCAGGAAGTACTAACGAAGATCCAAGGCTAACAACTGCGCTTAATAGAAATAATGTTTTCTCTGATTACTATGTTGAAAAGGGGGCTTTTGCTAGACTGAAAAATTTACAACTAGGCTATACTTTCTCCAATAAGAAATTAGAAAAACTAAAAATATCTTCTTCCAGAATTTATGTGGCCGCAAATAACCTAGTTACGATAACCAAGTATCAAGGCTATGATCCAGATATCGGATCTGCAGGAGGTGCTTTGGGAGCAGGAATAGACTACGGATTTTATCCGCAAGCAAGAACTATAATGACAGGTATTTCTATTAAATTTTAAGAAACCATGAAAAAATTTAACAACACCATAAAAGCAATATTCTTATTTACCTTACTTTCATTTAGTTTTGGTTGTAATAAGTTTTTGGATATCAATCCTTTATACACCCAAGATGCAGAAAATTTCTTTGAAAATAAAGAAGACTACGAACGTGCATTAATTGGAGCGTATGATTTACTTCAATCTTCTTTTGCCACTTTATGGGTGGGAGAGATTGCGTCTGATAATGCGATAGCAGGCGGAGAAAGTGTAAGTGACACTAGAGGCTTACACGAGATTGAGGCAATGACTCATAATGCTGTAAATAATGAATTACGCAGCATTTTTAGATGGAATTATGCAGGTATCACACGTGCTAATTACTTGCTGGAAAATAGAAATAAAATAGATTTTGAAGGGAAAGATAAAATTATTGCTGAAGCTACTTTTCTTAGAGCATACTACTATTTTGAATTAGTGAAGTATTTTGGCGATGTGCCTTTAGTAGTAGATAAACGATTAGGTGCAGACGAAGTAACCAAGATAGATAGAACCCCTAGAAGTGAAGTGTATGCACAAATTGAAAAAGACCTCAACGATGCAGCAGCAGTTTTAGATTGGAATAATCCCGTTAAAGGCAGAATTACGAAAGGCGCTTGTTTGGCATTGCTTGGAAAAGTATACTTATATCAAGATAAATTTGCGCAATCAGCAGCTACCCTGGATCTTGTAATTAAGCAAAATAAGTACTCATTAATAGCAGATTATACAGACTTATTCTCCGTAGCAAATGAAGGAAATTCGGAAACGGTTTTTGATGTTGAATATTCCGGAGCAGAAGGTGGAAGCTATGGTTGTTTAATTTGTTTAGAGGGGAATGCCGCTGTAGGCTTCCAAGGGATAAGACAATATAACGGCCCGGTATATGGCGATGGAAACAGTTATAATCTTCCCACTAAGGATCTATATGATGCCTTTGCCGCTAATGACATTAGAAGAGATGCAACGGTGCTAAATATTGATGCATTTATTGCTAAACAACCGAATGCGGCAAACATTACCTACGCAAAAGGCGCTGGCGGACATACAGGCTTCTACAATAATAAATACATCAAACGCCAAGGTGAAATAGGCTTGCCAGACAATGATTTAACAAGTCCTGTAAATTACAGATCAATACGATATGCGGATGTATTGCTTATGGCCGCAGAAGCACATAATAGATCTAATTCTCCCAACGATATTCTAGCTAAAAGCTACTTAAATGAAGTGAGAAATAGAGTAAATATGCCGGATATTACTTCTAGTGGAAGTCAGTTGACGGAAGATATTTGGGCTGAGCGTAGATTTGAATTATCAGGAGAAGGTCATCGATTTTTTGACCTAGTCAGAACTGGAAAAGCGGCAGCTGCAATAACGGGTTTTACACCAGGCAAAAATGAATTATTCCCAATTCCTCAGGTAGAGATTGACTTAGCTGGCGGAAATTGGAAACAAAACAATAATTATTAACACAAAACAAAATGAAAAAAACGACACTTATTTTATTTGCAATTGCAGCGATACTAGGAGTATATAGCTGTAAAGAGAAAGACACGCCTACTCTTGGCACTGCGCCTACTGTAGCAGATGCGGCTTTTACCTACGCTCCATCAGCGGGTAATGCTAACATCATTGATTTTATGGCGACTAACACGACAATGACTTCTAAATGGGATTTTGGAAACGGAATACTAGGTGAGGGACCAACTGCTCAAGGTACTTATCCAAACAAAGGGACTTATACAGTTACACACACCGTATTTAATTCTGGCGGAAGTGCAAGTTCATCACAAGAAATTGTAATAGCTCAAGACGATCAATCCTTATTAAGCAATCCACTTTTTACGCTTCTTACAGGAGGTGTAGCTGCCGGTGGTAGCAAAACGTGGGTATTAGACTCTACGCGTGCGGGTCACATGGGCGTAGGTCCTGTAGCTGGTAACTGGCCTGAGTGGTGGGCTGCAGCTAGCCTTGATAAAGCTCAAACAGGTCTTTATGATGACAAATTTATTTTTAAATTAGATGGGTTCAAATTAGATCAAATTACCAACGGAAACATCTATGTAAAAACAGGTCATGAAACTGATTTTACAGATCCGTTTCAAAATAAAGGTGATTTTACAGCGACGTATCCAAATCAGATGAACCAATCTTGGACGATTATAGAGGGTACTGATACTACAATCGAGATTTCAGGAACAGCCTTCATTGGTATGTACACTGGAGTTAGATCATACAGAGTAGAAACTATCTCAGAAAATGAGTTAACCTTGAGCTACGTTGACAGTAAAGACGCTACGGTTAGATGGTATGTTAGACTAGTTCCAGAAGACTTCCCAATCGAGGGTGGCGGTGGAGGCGGAGGTAATGCCTCTAAGGTTACGCTTCCAATTAATTTTCAAGAAGCAACAGAAGTAGCTTGGACTGTATTCGGTGGCAGTACTTATTCTGTGGTAGCAAACCCAAAAAGCGGAGGCATCAACACAAGCGCTAAAGTTTTAGAAACTGTTCACGGCGGAGAAACTTGGGCTGGGTTTTTTGTTGACTTAAAAGACAAGCTTGATTTCACCTCAGGTAAACCAACTATTAGCGTTAAAGTATGGGCTCCAGCAACGGGAACTATGCGTATAAAAATAGAAAATATCGCCAATTCAACCGATGTCTTTGAAAAAGACGTTGAGATTACTACAGCCAATGCTTGGCAAGAAGTTAGTGTTGATTTTAGCGAGGCTGCTGCTGGAACCTATGCTCGACTGGTATTGTTTCCAGGATGGAATGTAGCTAATGCAGGTACATTCTATATAGACGACGTAACTCAAAAATAAAATAACGTATAAATGACCAAGGGAGTAGTAGGTATACTTGCTACTCCCTTTTTATTTGTATAACCTAGATAAGAAATGAAATATTTAACCATAGCACTTTTTCTTCTAATCACGACTCTTGGTTGTAAGGAAGAGCCAAAACCCACGGTAGTACTTCCAACTAATCTTGTGGTGAAACTTGAGCTGCAAGCTGGAGTTCCCGGAAAAGTAAATGTAACAGCTACGGCGGATAATGAAAATTTTTATACCATCATATTTAATGATGAACCTAATTCAGTAACTAAAGAGGTGAACGATGGTAAAGCATCTCATACCTATAAAGCATCCGGAACCTATATCATTACCGTAAGAGCACATGCACTTGCAGCAAACTTTATTGAGTCTAATGATACCATAGTTGTAAATATTGACCCTACTACTACAGCGGACGGACGGCCTTTGAAAGGCTATACCACGCCAATTAGCCAACCGGGATATACGTTGGTTTGGAATGATGAATTTGAAGGATCTAGCCTAAACGAAAATGATTGGAATTATGAGATTGGTGCTGGTGGTTGGGGAAATAACGAGTTACAGTATTATCGAAAAGAAAACACAACGGTAAAAGATGGCTTTTTAAGTATAGAAGCTAAAAAGCAGAGTGCCGGTAGCAGTATGTATACTTCTTCTAGACTAACTACACAACGCAAAAGAAATTTTAAATACGGCAGAGTAGATATTAGAGCAGCGCTTCCAGAGGGGCAAGGGATGTGGCCAGCACTATGGATGTTGGGTGAGAGCTTTAGTACGGTTGGATGGCCAGCGTGTGGCGAGATTGATATTATGGAAATGATAGGTGGAACTAGTAACGGTAGATCAGATAAAACAACACACGGAACTATACACTGGGAAGGCAACAATAAGGACCATGCATCGTACGGAAATAGTAAGACGATTTCTAAAAAACTGTCTGAAGAGTTTCACGTGTATTCCATTGTTTGGAACGCTAATAGCATAAATTGGTATTTCGATGATGTACTATTTAACACGGCTGATATTAAGCCAACTGCGTTAAACGAGTTTCGTGAAAATTTCTTCTTTATCATGAACGTGGCTGTTGGCGGTAATTGGCCGGGGTCACCTGATCAAACAACTGTTTTTCCACAAAAAATGTGGATAGACTATGTTAGAATGTACCAATAAAAATATTCATAATTAGCAAAAAAGCACCGTGAAAACGGTGCTTTTTTTATGTGGTGAAAGATTACTTTTTAGCAATCAAATAATCTGCAAATCCATACCAATCCCAATAAACACCGCCGCGCACATAACCTTTGGTAACCCATTGTAATGGGATTTTAATTGGCATCAAAAGGATGTTGATCCAACTTCTATTTTTACCGGTCATTTGTACCTTAAATCCGTGGTTCATAAAAATATTTGCGACTTCTTTTATGGAGTAGATGCGCACATGAGTTTTATCGTCAAAAAAATTAAGTGTTTCTCTTTTACTCGGGAAGGTAGCACTGACTTCACTTGGAAATTCTATGTAAAAAAGACCGTCTTTTGACAGTTTCTGAAAAAGTAAAGGAAGCACTTTATCTCCATTATACAAATGTTCTATGACATGACTCATGATAATTACATCATATGTGTCATTTGGGATAGTATCAAAGTTTAATTCTGTTAAATCAAGTTGAACAAACGCATCCATATTGCGAATGTCCTCCTCGGTATTATCGTAGTTTACATCGCGGTCTACACCTGTATAATGGCAATTAGGTAGCCACTTTTTAGTAATAGTACTTGAGTGACTTCCAGAACCTATGTCTAATATTTTTAGATCTTGTTTCGCAGTGTATTTACCGATGGTTTTAAGCCTGAAAGGCTTTATCTTAGTACTCATTGATCTAAAATCCGAGTTCCATGTCTCCACACATATCCGCAGGCACAACCCATTTGTCAAACTCTGCTGCTGTGAGGTAACCCAGCTCCACTCCAGCTACTTTTAGTGTCGTGTTTTCGTGGTATGCTTTTTTAGCAATTTTAGCTGCTTTGTCATACCCTATGTGCGTATTTAAGGCGGTTACTAGCATAAGCGAGCTGTCTAACTTATTTTTTATTTCAGTAAGATTTGGTTCTATACCTAAAACGCAATTATCATTAAAAGAAAGACACGCTTGCCCCAATATACGGGCAGATTGAAGAACGTTGGCGGCAATCAAAGGTTTAAAAACATTAAGTTCAAAATGACCATTAGATCCCCCTATAGTAACTGCAACATCATTGCCCATAACTTGAGCACACACCATTGTAAGTGCTTCACATTGTGTGGGGTTTACCTTACCCGGCATGATACTAGAACCAGGTTCATTGCTAGGGATTAAAATTTCGCCTATACCGCTTCTTGGACCTGATGAAAGCATTCTAATATCGTTTGCTATTTTCATGCAACTCACGGCGGCTCTTTTAAGTGCACCATGAAGTTCTACCATTGCATCATGTGCAGCAAGTGCTTCAAATTTATTAATGGCTGTTCGGAAAGGCATTTCCATCTCTTCTGCTATTTTGTTTGCTACAAGTTCGGCATAACCTTTTGGAGCGTTAAGTCCAGTGCCCACAGCAGTTCCGCCTAACGCTAGCTCTTGTGCACCTACCATGGCATTTTCAACGGCGATAATGCTCATTTCAAGTTGTCGTCGGTAGCCGCTAAATTCCTGACCTAGCGTAAGTGGTGTGGCATCCATAAAATGGGTACGCCCTATTTTTACAATGTGCTTAAACTCACGTGCTTTTTTCTTAAACGTATCTTTCAAAACTTGTAACCCTGGGATACTAAAATCTACTACTTGCTTATAAACAGCAATACTCATGGCCGTTGGAAATGTGTCGTTACTGCTTTGCGATTTGTTTACATCGTCATTGGGGTGAAGAAATTTATCGTTATCCATTAAACTACCACCTTTTAATACGTGACCACGATTTGCAATTACTTCGTTTACATTCATGTTGCTTTGTGTTCCAGAGCCTGTTTGCCAAATAACCAATGGAAACTCATCGTTCAGTTTTCCGGCAATTATTTCATCGCAAACTTCAGCAATCAACTCAGCTTTTTCTTTTGATAGCACGCCTAACTCATAATTGGTTAGCGCGGCACATTTCTTAAGAACGCCAAATGCTTTTATGATCTCTAAAGGCATTACTTGATTTCCAATTTTGAAGTTTTCGAGTGATCTCTGGGTTTGAGCTGCCCAATATTTTGTCGATTCAACTTTTACTTCTCCTATACTGTCTCTCTCTATTCTGTATTCCATGCTTGTTTGATAAAGCGCCAAAGATAATTATTTGAACAGCTAATAGTGCAGCATTTGCTTCAAATAAGTGAAAGCAAGTGAAATCATCTTTATAGGCAATTGTCTAATTTTTTACACAACGTGGAGGAGTCTTACTAATTGTGCGATGTTAAAGATCTATAAACATCAATATTTGCACTTACAAAAACAGATATGAAATTAAATCAAATTTTAATACCATTCGTAGCCCTATTGTTCGTATGCTTCGCTAGCATCGCTGAGGCTCAAACATTGAGTAAATCAGAAAAAAAGATCTTAAAAAAGGAATTGAAGGCCTATAAGAAAAATCCTGAAGACTACGCGATGATGAAGGAAAAAACAAAAACAAAAATTCAAGAACTAAACGATGAGATAGCAAGTCTCAAAGTGAAGTTGGCTGCGTCAAACAAAGAAACACAAACTTTAGCAGATAAATATGCTGGTTTAGAAATGCAATATACCAAGTTAAAAAAGAGCTGTGTTACCAGCGAATTGCCAGCAGGGACCGTATATCAAGTACAGATGGGATATTACGAATATCTAGATTTGATGTCTTTTAACTCAAAACTTAAATCAGTGAAGGCTGAAGAAGTGGATGGAGGAAAGCGATATATTATAGGTTATTTTGAAGATATGATGGATGCCGTTCAATTTAGCAATGACATTAAGAGCATTGGAATTAAAGATGCCTTTGTAACAGAATACATTGATGGAACAAGAAATATGAAGTTTGATGCCTTGAAAAGCATTTCAAAATAGAAAAAATTGAGTTGTTAAAATTAAATGCCCATTGCTGTTTTAGCGATGGGCAATTTTTTTAGTTTGAAAAAAGAAGTTTTACGGCAATTAAAATTCGGACTATTTCTTGACCGTTTTAGGATGAAAAACCTTTCAGATATTCGGTTTTTAGCAACGGACAGATCTTATATCGCTCATCTTTAGTGTCTTGGTAAAGAGCTTCCAGTGTTTCATATACGTGCTCTAGTCCTATTTCTTTACTCCACTCAAATGGACCTTTGGGGTAGGCCGTGCCTAACTTCATGCCCAAATCAATATCTTCTCTAGAGGCAGTTCCTTCTTGTAATGTAAAGTAGGCCTCATTTATTATCATACATACAATACGTGGGGTAACCAATCCTACTCTACTCGCCACAAATCTGTATTCTAAGTCTAATGATGATAAAATGGCCGAAGCAATACTCTTATCATCTTCATTTAATGCACATAATTCGAGTAAGCTTCTGTTAATGAAAGTCGGAAGCGTGTTCATACCAATTATCGGGCAGCTTGGCAACTCGCCTAATTCAGCTAGTATTTCTTCTAACTGTACTTTTACAGCGCCTACGACTATTAGTTTCCCTTCAAGCTCCATGTAGTACTGTATTTGTTCTGGCGTATCGTCAAAATCTAAATCAAAAATCACATCATAGCTCTCAATTTCATTAATTTTGAAAGGTAGAATAGTAAACTTGTTCAAGATTTGTCCAAGTTCTGCTAGTTGATTGGGCTGTCCTTTAGCTGCTATATTCATCGATTAGCAAAGGTATGTGTCCTTGGTAAAAAACTTAACACAAGATAAAAATTAATAAAATGACAAAAAAAATAATTAATACAACGGATGCCCCAGCTGCTATCGGCCCATACAGTCAAGCTGTTCTTGTGGGTGATACTTTATATTGTAGTGGGCAGATTGCCATCAATCCTAATACTGGCGATTTAGTAATTGATTCGATTCAAGCGGAAACGGAACAAGTAATGAGGAACATAAAAGCTGTTTTAAAGGCCGCTGACATGGATTTTAGTAATGTGGTAAAGTGCAGTATTTTCATGAGTAGCATGGAACATTATGGAGACATTAATGCGGTTTATGCGACTTATTTTTCTGAAAATCCGCCGGCTCGAGAAGCTGTAGCTGTTAAAACATTGCCTAAAGAGGTAAATGTCGAGATTAGTTTAATAGCAGTTACATAGTTAAACAAATTTAGATATAACAAAAAAGGAGAACATTTCTGTTCTCCTTTCAAGTGGTGTGGGGCGGGATCGAACCGCCGACACAAGGATTTTCAGTCCTTTGCTCTACCGACTGAGCTACCGCACCATTAACGTGTTCTTAGGTAAATAATGGTATTTAATTATGCCATCGTCTCCGTAAGCGGGTGCAAAAATAATCCTATAATTCACTTTTAAAAATAAATTATGGTTTCGGTATTTAAAATATTTCTAAGTGCCTATTTTTTCTAATTTTGAACTTTCTACAAATGCAGTACATAGAACAAATTTTATTCATTGCCATTTTAGCTGTAGCTATCTATTTCTTTACTCAAAAAGTAAAACAAATTCGTAGAAATATTCTAATTGGGAAAGATCAGATAATCAATGATAACAAGCCAGCCCGATGGATGATGATGGCTAAAGTAGCCTTGGGCCAAAGTAAAATGGTCGTAAGACCTGTCGCTGGGTTTTTTCACATACTCATTTATCTAGGTTTTGTGCTTATCAATATTGAGGTATTAGAAATTCTAATGGACGGTATTTTTGGGACTCACCGAGTTTTAGCTTTTATGGGACCCGTATATGATGCAGCTATAGGTTTCTTCGAAATTTTAGCGGTTTTGGTTTTGGTATCCTGCTTGGTGTTTCTAGGCCGAAGATTTGTTGTACATATTCCTCGGTTTCATTCACAAGAAATGAAAGGTTGGTCGACCAAAGATGCTACGTATATACTGGTTATAGAAATCGTTTTAATGGGTGCGTTACTTAAAATGAACGCTGTAGATCAAGTGTTACAAAGTAAAGGTGCTGATCATTATGTGGCCGCGGGAAGTTTTCCTGTGTCACAGTATTTAGTTGGCTTTTTTCAAAGTTACGATATTTCGACACTGGTTGTCTTAGAGCGCGTTTTTTGGTGGTTTCATATTTTAGGGATTTTATTTTTTCTTAATTATGTTCCTTACAGTAAGCATTTACATATTTTCTTAGCGTTTCCTAATACGTGGTATGGAAGACTTCAACCTGCTGGACAGTTTGCGAATATGCCAGAAATTACCAATGAGGTGAATTTAATGCTTGACCCAAGTAAAGCAGATCCCAACATGCCACCGCCAGATAAGTTTGGTGTAAGCGACGTCACAGACCTTTCTTGGAAGAATTTGTTAGACGCATACTCGTGTACCGAATGCGGAAGGTGTACTAGCTCATGCCCAGCCAACATTACGGGTAAAAAACTTAGCCCTCGTAAGATTATGATGGATACGCGCGATAGGGCAGATGAACTGGGTAAAGCAAAGGACGTAAATGGAGCGGATTATCATGATGGGAAGTCTCTGCATGACTATATTTCACAAGAAGAATTGCTTGCCTGCACTACGTGTAACGCTTGCGTAGAGGCTTGTCCTATTAATATTAACCCATTGGAAATAATATTTGGAATGCGCCAGTTTCAAACCTTGGAAAAATCAAATATGCCTAGTGAATGGGCTATGATGAATAGCAATATCGAAAATAATCAAGCGCCTTGGCAGTTTTCGCCCAGCGACAGAGCAAATTGGACACAAAATATAAAATAAGGAATAACAAAAAATAACTTTCAGGCGTTATAATTCCTTGGTATGAGTAAAACTTTATTTCTTATTGTTTCCCTGCTGTTTGTGGGGTTCTTCTCTTGAGCACAAACGTATACGGTATCAGGGCGGTTATTGGATGCCAACGGTCAGGGTGTCCCATACGGTAGTATCGCATTAAGCGATAGAATTGATACGTCTACGATACAATTTTCGATAGCCAAAGAGGACGGCAGTTTTACAATGAAAGGTGTTGCCACTGGCGATTATATTATTATCGCTGCTTCCGTCGGGTATGAGGTTGAACACAAATTCGTTACAATTGATAGTGATTGGTCTAATTTTAAGTTAGAGATGACGAGTTCTGATATCTCTATGAAAGAAGTGATGGTGAGGGCTAAAAAGATTCCAGTGCTTATGAATGGCGATACTGTGATTTATAACAGCAGCAGTTTTAAAACGCAGTCCAATGCAAATGTGGAAGATCTAATCAAAAAAATGCCTGGGATTCAGGTGAATAAAGACGGCTCTGTTTCGATAGAAGGGCAGGCGGTAACCAAAGTTTTGATTAACGGTAAAGAATTTTTTGGAGGCAATATTGAAGCAGCAACTAAAAATCTTGACGCTTCTTTGGTGGACAAAGTGGAGGTAATAGATAAAAAAACCGATGATGACGAATTTACTGGAGAAGAAGGAAACCAGCGTGAGAAGGTCATTAATTTAGTGCTTAAAGAAAATAAGGCGCAAGGTTACTTTGGCACAATTAGAGCCGGTTATGGCAGCGATGATTACTACGATTTACAAGGAAATGTCAATTTTTTTAAAGACGAAACACAACTCTCTATAATTGGAGGATTCAACAATATAAACCGCAATTTGTACGGATGGAAAGATATGCAGACGCTCAATACGTTTGAAATAACACCATTCAATAATAGTCAGAACACCTGGTGGTGGAATAGTGGCGTTAAAAGTTACGAGGGTGCAGGAGCTAATTTGCACCTTGAACCGATTAAAGGAATGAAAACCGATGTAGCCTACGTCATTACCAATGAACATAACATAAGTGAAAGTTCGACCAATTCTGAGTTGTATCTTACCAACAATAACTTGTTCTCCGACAGAGTAGAACTGGGGAATGGAGATAAAGAAAATCACCAATTGAATATTAAAACAGAGTATGAGCCAGATACGTTGAATAGGCTTGTCTTTAGAGCGCAACTCAGTAAGGAAGTAGGACAAAATTTTGACGGTTCCCTTACATTGAATATGGATAGCGTAAGGCAGGTGCTTAATACTGGAGTAACGAGAAATGTGAAAGATCTTGGCAATGAAAAATTAATTTCTAAAATTCATTGGACGAAAAAAAGCAGCAAGAAAACGGGGAATATGCTGCTAGCATCATTGTATTACGGTGCCTCACAAAGCAGAAATAATGCGAGCAGTTTTTTTAATACAGCACGCATTATGCTTGATTTTCCGACGAATGAGCCTGATTCACTTCGTAAAGAACTTACCTCATCTGAGAATACAATAGCTACCACTGCAATGTACCAGTTTCAATTAAACACCAAATGGACCATAAAACCAGGTGTTAATTGGATGATGAGTGAGTACAATCATAATTTTTCGTGGTTGCCAGCGTCGCAAGAAAAGCTGCTTAATAATAGTCCTCAAGGTATCGTAAAATCACAAAACTTAGAATATTATATACATATAAGTTACAAGCTAGATTCGTTTACTACCTTGTATGTGATTCCAGAACTAAATCAAGTTATTGAAAATAGAAGTTTTACTACGGATCAAGCAAATGCATTCTCGTTCCAGCAGTTTTATTTCATTCCGTACATGTTTTTAAAATCTGCAAAAGCACATAAATATGATTTCTCCTTAAATCTTCATGCTGATTTGAATAGACCTGACATTAGTCAAATATTGCCTGTGATTGACAATACAAATCCTTATAAAACCACGGTTGGAAATATCAAGTTGCAAAATTCTATGAACTATTCATCTAATTATCGGTATCAGCGTATTTTGGGTTTAGGCAAAACAGTCTTTTTTAACGGGTGGAATTCGTTGAGCATAAATCCTGTAATCAATAGCAATGAAATAACACCACAGAATTATGCTGTATCTAGTGTTCTCAATTTTAAGAATAGAGTTTATTCAAATCAATCAGCGGGTGTTACTTGGCCCATTAAAGTAATAAAAGCGACTGTAGGTTTAGACATTGACTACGACTTTGGGCAAGCTTATTTTATTCAAAATTCTATCGAGATAAGAAGTCTAAATCATACTACATCCATAGGACCGAGGATACAGTTTAATGAGTTTGATATGTGGAGTTTAGATGCGAATTATATGGTGAATAGACAAACTGGAAGTATCGGAGGAGTTAGCAATAACGGCTATTTCTATCACGAAATTGATGCAGAATTTGTTCTTACACCTATGGAACGATTAGAGTGGAGTACGTCATTGTATTTAGAAATATACGGAGCAAACAATGCTGTGGGTGCTAAGAGTATACCGATATTAAGTTCAGAAATTTCCTTCTTTATAGATAAAGATCAAAAATGGAGCATTGGTGCAAAAGCATACGATATTTTGGATAAAAATCAGAATCTTTGGAGATGGTGGAGTAACAATGGGTTTACGCAAAGTCAAAGTAATGCCATACAACGTTATGTAATGGGAACCTTGACGTATAAAATCAATAAGCCCAATAAAAAAGGTAAAACAGAATCAGAATACAATTACTAGTCACGTAAAAAAATATAAATTGCAACCCGAAATGAGTGAAACATTACATGTACCAACAGTAGCAGAATTAACCGCAAAAGGAGAAAAACCAGATGTTTTGTTTTGGGTGGGTTGCGCAGGAAGTTTTGACGAAAGAGCCCAAAAAATAACAAAAGCATTTGTCAAAATATTAAACAATGTTGGAATAAAATATGCCATACTAGGAACCGAAGAAAGCTGTACTGGCGACCCTGCAAAACGCGCGGGTAATGAGTTTCTTTTTCAAATGCAAGCGATGGCAAACATTGCTACACTTAATGCCTATGAGATCACTAAAATAGTGACCACATGCCCACATTGCTTTAATACCATCAAAAATGAGTATCCTAGTTTAGGTGGTACGTATGAAGTGATTCATCATACTCAATTATTGCAAGAACTTATTGACGAAGGAAAACTTACCTTCGGTGCAGATCCCTTTAAAGGTAAAAAAATAACGTACCACGATAGTTGCTATTTGGGTAGAGCCAATGGAGTTTATGACGCCCCACGAAGAATCCTAGAAGCTATGGATGCAGAACTCATAGAAATGAAGCGTTGCCGTAAAAACGGCCTGTGCTGTGGTGCAGGCGGTGCGCAAATGTTTAAAGAAGCGGAGTCAGGTACAAAAGAAATAAATATCGAAAGAACTCAAGAAGCTATCGCTACGGGTGCTAGTATAATATCTGCAAACTGTCCATTCTGCACAACGATGATGGGCGATGGCGTAAAGCATGCAAATATGGAAGGTCAAGTGGAAGTCTTGGACTTAGCAGAACTGGTAGCGCAAGCCAAAGATTTATAAAAAATAAACAAACGAATTATAATTTAAAGAGAGACTTCGGCTATGCCTCGTCTCTCTTTTTCTTTTTGGCATATTCCAACACTGCATTGGCCGTAGTATACCAGTTTCTACCTTCTTTATATGCATCTATGAGTCCTCTACGAGCTAAAAGACTCACATATTCTTGCCCGTAGGGTACTGAATTTTCTTCTACAATAGAGCTAATAGGTTTATAATCATCTGCATAGTTTTCAATATTACTCAGGTATATGTCCAAACTGCGTTCTGCAGCTTGGCACATCATCAATAGTAATTTACCATATTCTCCATTGTTTGCGTCGTTTAGTGCGGCATAATACTTTTTACGGTCTGCAGTTAGAATAATAGCCGGAGGATAACCCATGCTCATCAGAAATAGATTGTACATCAATCGTATAGTTCGTCCATTTCCGTCTGCAAATGGATGTATCCAAACAAATTTATGGTGAAACAAAGTAGCTAGTACCACAGGATGGAAACTAGCAATTTGTGTGTTAAAGCCCAATAGTAACTCATCCATTAAGTCGGGTACTTTTAGCATGTTGGGTGGAGTAAAATTAGCGCCCGCTATGCGCACACCCATAGTCCTGTAGCGACCGGCATATTCGGGCATAATATTTTTTAACAACAGGTAATGGATGTCACATATAGTAGCAGTTGTAAATGTAAAGTTATCGGAAACCAGGTCTTCAACTTTATGTATAGCTTCTTTGTGATTTACCACCTCAAAGTGCTCTCGTAGAGATTTTCCTCCAACGGTTATTCCATCTTCTATTACGATTCTGGTTTCGGCAAGGGTAAGGGTATTTCCTTCGATACTATTCGAATTATACGTCCATTCTATAGCAAGCTCATTTCGTAATCGAGACAATGCGTCTGCGCGCAGCGGTCTATAAAGGTCTAGTTGTTTTTTTTTAGTTGAAAGTCGGTCAAGGTGCACTTGCACCTTTGTCAAGTCTTTTTTATGTATCTCCCATTCCACCCCACAAATATATCGGATATTACATAAATTATCACAATCCGATATTATTTTTTACAAACTAAGATCTCATATTTGCCATTTTCGGCTAATTGAATCACTTCCGTAAATAACTTGGCCAAATGAGTGGTGTAGTTAAGGTGTGTGTTGGCTACAATATAAAAGGTACCATTTACCTTAAGTGCACTAGCAGCTTCGCTGAAAAGTTTTAGAGAAATCTCAATGGTATTTTCATATTCGAAATGAAATGGAGGATTGCAAAAGATAAAATCAAATTTCTCGTTTCGGCAAGCGTTTACTGTATCAGACCAATGATAGGTTACGTCATCCTTGCCTAAGTTTAGCTTTGCGGATGCAATCGCTAAAAAATTATCGTCTAATACGCTAATTAAGGATCGTGGTGCTTGTTTTCTTACATAGGTAGCTATTACACCATTGCCACAGGCCAAATCTAGGATTTTGTGATCGTTCAGAAACTCAGGCATATTATCCAATAAAAGACGAGTAGCTAAATCTACCTTACCAGAAGAAAATACGCCCGCATACTGTTTAAGTGTAAGGCCTAAATCATTCGTTACAGAATGAAACAAGGGCACTTTTACGGGGGATTTTTTAGGTGATTTGAGTATTAGAAGACGTGCTTTTCGCTCTGCTAGGGATTGCGACACATCGTCAAAATAGAGTTCTGCTATTTCAATCCATTTTGCGGTAAAATTTCGGGTTAGGAAACCGCATAGTACAACACTATTAGGACTAGATACAGCATGCAGTTGTTGCAGGTACAGTTGAAAAAGGTCGGCAGATTTTGGAACCTTAACTAAAGCTAAGTTTACATTGTTAGCTTGTATTTTAAGGGGGTTACTGTGTATTACTTCTTTGGTATCTAAGCCGTTGTTTTCAAGGTTTTTACGTAACGCTTTTAATTGAGATGCTTGATTAATAACCGAATGAGGTCGGTACGCATTCAATGCAACGGCCATAGCCCCAAAAGTATCATGGGCAATCACAATTGATTTTTTATCTAATCCTAAAGCTAGGGCTGTTTTTAGAAGTAACTCATCGGCAGCGCTCCAAGGTCTCAGAGATTTATTACCAGTCTTAGGAAAACGCTGTAAGTTTATGGTTTTGTGGTCGAATTGCATTCAGGTT
>CAMDBP010000026.1 GCA_945889315.1 Chitinophaga pinensis | reverse complement strand
GAACGGCTATAGTTATTACTTTCTTTTTATTTTTGGTCATCCAAAAATTGGACCTACAAGAACTGCTGCAAAATTGTGCTGTTTTTCTATTTGCCAAAAAATGACTTTTACAGCATTTGCATTTAAGTTCTGTTGTTTTGTGGTTTTGTTGAAACCCTTTTGTGGTGCGGAATAAAGCTATCTCGTGTTGCATATGTCAAAAGTAGGTAGCTAAATGTAAACGTTTATTAACGCTAAAGTTTAGGGGTGTTTAGGATTATGTACACTTGCACATGCTACAAGTCCCAAACAGAATGCCTACGGGCCATTATATAGTGCCTAAATTTAAGCCAAAAGGCAATAGTTAAGTAAATAATTACGGGACTTCCAAAAGTTAGAAAAGAGACATAAATAAAGTATAAACGAATGGTGCCAGTACTTACATTTAGTTTAGAACCAAGGTAAGTGCATACGCCGAAAGCATAGTTTTCAATATTTTGTCTGATTTGTTGCATCCTGTTTTAAAAGTAGTTTTTTGCCCAAATTACAGTGTAAGCATTTTTTGTACTGACAGTAATTTTTATACAAATGTAACAATGCTTGGCTACTTGATGCGTTATTGTCAAAAGGGATTATCGACTTCCACCCTTCAATAATGGAGTTTTTTTCAAGCGGAATGGATTCCAAGTACTCCAGCGCGACTGAGGTTTTATGTTCATTTTTCGTTTTTTGATAGAAAAAAACGAAGGGAACAATTGCATTAATAAAGAGATGGTTGATAAATCTGCTTGAGATTTTTTTACTGGATTGCTTAGATATAGCGTTAAAAGTATAATGCTTTTGCCAATAATCCGATAACGAAAAATCTAAGAGTATTTTTATAGAATTAACCTCAGGGAGATCGAGCACAAGGTTTATAAAATTAGGGACACGATGAAAAAAAGCAGCCAGTTGTGCAATTTTCACGTGAGGTAAATTCATTGGCCTCATTCTTCCCATTTTTAAGTTAGAATTTATTTCTGCTAAGTTGTATTTTGATTTAAGAAACAAATACTCGTTTTGTAATCCTGTGTAATAGTTATCAACCTGAGTTACTGACAATAGACCAGACACCCCAAAGAAAAGCGCTTCTAATTGAAATAAAGACTGTTGGTGTTTTTGAACTAAGGCAAAAGGAAGTTTCTGCGCTAATTCTTCAAAACTTAACGTGTTTATAGGTAAACCAAACGATCTTACAATAGCGGTGTAAAATGATTGATTCCAGTTGTGATTAGAATCTTCAAGATAACCGGAGAAGAGCTCAAATCGACTTTGTATACGTTCGATCAGCATCCTGTCTAACCAACTATTAATATCAAAAGAAGACAGCCTGGAAAGTTGATTTTCACAAGGTATAAATGGCTTTGAAGCCATCAATAGTCGATATTTTTCTAAGGATTTTTTGTCAATTTGAGCGCCGATAACGAGTGTGGGAATTAGCGTACCGTCCTGACGATATGCGGGTTTGCTGTGTGTATTGCAAACGTGTAAAATAACCGTATTGTAACTGCTGTCCTTCTCGTGATTATGTAAATGCCAGTCTCTACTATCTAAGTGTATTTCAATGGAACCGTGATGTGTAGTGTTCCCTATTTTTACTTGAGCATGCTCAAAGTCAGGACCACTGTTTACGTTTAGAAAACCTTGTTTTATAATGGCAACTGGTTGTCCTTCTTCTGTGTGAAGGTCCTTTTGGTTGTACAATTGATGCTCCCATATAAATTGGAGTAAATCTTCATTGTACCCAAAACTCATAAATGAGTTGTATATGGTTGAATTTCTATGGCTAGTTTTTGAGCTTCTGCTCTTGCTGCTTCCGCAAAATCTCTACCGCTAGATGCATATATAATTCCCCTTGATGAGTTAATTAGCAAACCACCAAGAGAATTTTTTCCATTTTTACACACTTCACTTGCACTGCCTCCTTGTGCGCCAACTCCTGGAATAAGTAAAAAGTGATGTGGTAAAATTTGACGTATTTCAACTAGCGCTTCTGCTTTGGTTGCGCCAATTACAAACATAAGGTTTTCGGGTGTTCCCCAATTCGATATACGTTCTAAAACTGTTTTGTATAGTGGTGGATTGTAGATCGGATTTGTTTGGAAATCTGCACTGCCTTCATTGGAGGTTAGACCAAGCACAATCGTTATCTTGTTTTTAAATTTTAGAAAAGGTTCTACGCTGTCATAACCCATATACGGAGCCACGGTGAGTGCGTCAAAATCCATAGTTTCAAAAAAGGCCTTGGCATACATACTACTGGTGTTACCTATGTCTCCTCGCTTAGCATCTGCAATACTTAGGATGTTACTAGGAATCATTTCTCGTGTTTTTTCTATAATTTTCCACCCATTGCTTCCTAACTGTTCGTAAAAAGCAGTATTTATTTTATACGAAACAGCAAAGTCTTTTGTGGCATTTATGATCTCCTTATTAAACTGAAGAATACCATCCATATCTTTGGATATTCCCTCTGGCAGTTTGGTTATGTCGGTATCTAAACCCACACACAAATAACTTTTTTTAGATTTAATTTCGGAAACTAACTGAGCTACATTCACCCTTCAAAAAAAAGTAAAATACCGTGTATTTTTATAATTATTTACTTTTACCGCCAATAATGAACAAATACGTTTTTTTAGTTTTAGCTTTCTCTATTATTTCAACCAGCTTATGGGCTCAGGATAAGGGCGTGTTTAGTGGAAATTTACAGTCTAACTACTCGGTTTTTTTAAAAGATTCATTGATAGGAGCTGTGGAGTCTGCTTCGCCGCAATATGGAAAGCAAATTAGCACCGCAGAAACTTGGCTGTTTTTAAATTACGATATAAAAGGATTTCACTTTGCAGCCAGATATGATTTGTTTAACAATAGCAACTTACTCAATCCTTCAGGAGCATTCTCCGGCCACGGATTGGGTTATTGGGAAATAAATAAAAGCGTAGGAGATTTAGATATTACCGTAGGCTCTTTTTATGACCAATTTGGCTCTGGAGCCGTGTTTAGGGCGTATGAAAACAGATTAATTGGTCTTGATTATGCAGTGCAAGGGGTTCGTTTGAAGTACAATATATCAGACAATTTTTTTGTTAAAGCATTTACAGGAAATCAAAAAGGTACCCAACAAAATCGGTTTGGTAGTTCGTCGCAAACCATAAAAGGTGTAAACGTAGAGAAAGGTTTCTCTTTAGAAGACGGAATGGTCATCAATACAGGCGTATCTGCTGTCAACAGAACATTAGATGACAACACTATGACCCAATTGGTCACCTCTATAAATAACTTGCCACTAATAAACAGATTTTATCCTAAATACAATGTGTATGCATTAAATGGATATGTCAATGCTAGCTATAAAGACTTTGGTTTTAATGGTGAGTATAATTACAAAACACAAGAGGCTTTAAGGGATCTGAACGGGAAATTTTATGGAAGTGACGGATATATGGTACAAGGCGCTGTAACCTATTCTAAAGGTAAGTTAGGAAAATCTAAAAAAGCAGGAATAGGAGCTAATGTGCTATACAGGCGTATCGAAAACTTTAATATGCTATCTACGCCTTATGCCAATCTTTTGCTAAATGAGGGTTTAATAAGCTATATGCCATCTGCAAGTAGACAAGCAAGTTATAGATTGTTGGCTCGTTACCAAGCTCCGGCGCAGCCTACTGGAGAGCAAGCAATTCAAGCTGAGGTGATTTATTCATTGAATAAAGGAACTAACCTAACACTTAATTATTCTAACATTAGTGATTTGAATGGAGAGCACCTATTTTCCGAACAATACGCCCAGCTAGAACACAAGATAGATGCTAAGTGGAAAGGTAAAGTAGGATTGCAGATGATAGATTATAACTTGGCGGTGTATCAAGGCAAAGACAAGAAGAAAACTGCAGATGTTGTTACGTTTACGCCATTTATGGAAGTTACCTACAAGGCGAATCGTAAAAATAGTTTTAGGTTAGAATCTCAGATGTTAAATACAGATGGAGATTTAGGCAGTTTTTACCATGGCATATTAGAGTGGAATAGCTCTCCCAAATTTAGTATCGCTATTAGCGATATGATCAACACCAATCCCGTACGAATTGTTAACACAACATTACCCGACCAAATACTTCATTATCCAAGTTTTTTTGCGAAGTACAATGTGAATACAACCTCATTTACGGCTGCCTATATAAAACAAGTTGAGGGAGTTGTATGTACTGGCGGTATATGTAGACTTGAACCTGCATTTAGCGGTTTGAGATTTACAATTACATCTCAATTTTAACGGCGGTTACTGCTCAAGCACAAAGGCTTTTTCTTCAACTGATTGCGCATATTGATCGCGTAGGTTTTGGGCATCAACCTCATTATCAGAAGAGGCTGTAACTATTCGGTGAAGTCCCTTAATGTTAGTTATTACAGCATCCTTCCCATTTTTCTTTAGCTTGGCAAGTAACTTTTCAGCGTTTGACTTTACGCTAAAACTGCCAACCACAACTAGGTATTTTGCATTCACATTTATTCCGTCGTTAGTTGCAGTTTTCTTTTCTTCCTTAATTGACTCGTTTGACTGTTCTTCAGGTGTATCAATGGAGACCTCTTCAAGTGTGTAACTTTCTGTAGTGTCAATAAAGGCAACTGAAGAAGTGTCAACAGGAAGGTCTTCAGTATACCCAGAATCAGATGTAACAGTTTCGGCCGAATTAATGCGCAAGGGCTTAAAAAACACAAACCAAATAAAGGTGGCACATAGCGTAAGATAGGCGAACCATTTTATTAAATTCATAATACAAAAGTAAATCTAGATGGGCTATAAAAGCAAAGCGCCTTGAATGAAAGTTCAAGGCGCTTTAAAATGACAGAAAAAGTCAACTGTTATGCCGCTGCAAAACGAGTAGCAATTTCTTCCCAGTTTATAACATTAAAAAATGCAGCAACATAGTCGGGTCTTCTGTTTTGATAATGTAAATAATATGCATGCTCCCATACATCTAAACCTAAAATTGGGGTTCCCCCGCAACCTATTCCTGGCATAATCGGGTTATCTTGATTGGCCGTAGAACAAATTTCTAGCTTTCCATCTTTAACACATAACCAAGCCCAGCCAGAACCAAAACGAGTAGCTGCAGCTTTGCTAAATTCCTCTTGGAATGCATCAAAGCTTCCAAAAGCAGCATCAATAGCTTTTGCTAAATCTCCACTTGGAGATCCTCCACCGTTTGGGCTCATTGCAGTCCAAAACTGATTGTGATTATAAAAACCACCACCATTATTTCTTACAGCATTATTGGCCATGTCTAAGTTTGTTAAAAGTTCATCAATACTTTTACCTTCTAGATCTGTTCCTGAAAGGGCATTATTTAAATTGGTGGTATATCCAGCATGGTGTTTGCCATGGTGTATTTCCATTGTGCGAGCATCTACATGTGGTTCTAACGCATCGTAAGCGTAGGGTAATTGTGGTAATTCAAATGACATAATGTTTATTTTTTATTTGTTGAGTTCAAAGTTATACATACTAAGCTTAAAATATAAATTTGTTTAACTATAATGAAATTAGAAGAAATTATACAGACCCGTAGATCTTTGTTCCCTAAACAAATGAGCGGCGAAATAGTGCCAAGCGACGTCATTGAAAAGATGCTGGATCTTGCCAACTGGGCCCCAACTCATAGGAATACAGAGCCGTGGCGATTTAAAGTGTATAGCGGAAACGCCATGAATGAACTGTTGGATTGTTGCAAAGAGTGCTATGTGAGAGAAACCCCTTCACATACGTTTAATAGTATGAAAGTAGAAAAAATGGAGCAATGCAAAGAGCAGGTAAGTCATATTATCGCTATCTGCATGAAACGAAATGATATAGTGCCTGACTTTGAAGAAATAGCAGCGACCGCTATGGCTGTACAAAATATGTGGCTGTATCTCGCTAGCACGGATAAGTATGGTGGATACTGGAGCACACCTAGTTATGCATTGGGCGATAATTTCAAGAAGCACCTTAATTCAGAGGAAAATGAACGATGTCTCGGCCTTTTTTACGTTGGAGGGATTGCTGAAAACATAACATTACCTGTTGGTAATAGAGGAGATTGGAGAGACAAGGTTACTCTGCATTTTTAATTTAATAAGTACAATTCGGTTACATCCTGATACATCATTCTGAATTTTAGCTATTCACCCACTATATTTGCCAAATGTCTTCCAGACTCCATTTATACAATTCACTCACCAAGCAGACCGAAGAATTTAAGCCTATAAACGCTCCTTACGTGGGGATGTATTTATGTGGTCCTACGGTGTATGGCGATCCACATTTGGGTCATAGCCGCGGGGCTATTATGATGGATGTCCTGTTTCGATACCTTACACGTTTGAATTTTAAAGTACGCTACGTTCGCAATATAACAGACGTGGGTCACTTACTTAATGATGCGGATGAAGGAGAAGATAAAATAGGTAAAATAGCGAAGGCTAATCAGATTGAGCCCATGGAAGTTGCACAGCAGTATACCAATTCATATCACCGTGTGTTGCAACAAATGAACGTTTTGCCTCCGAGTATAGAACCCAGAGCAAGTGGTCATATCTTAGAACAAATAGAAATGATACACGAAATCATAAAAAATGGTTTTGCGTATGAGAGCAACGGGTCTGTATATTTTGATGTGTTGAAATATGCGGAGACAAACGACTATGGTAAGCTCAGTGGCCGAAAGCTAGAAGATCTTATGGCAGGAGCCGGCCAAGAAAGAAGAAATTTAGAAGGGCAAGAGGAAAAGAAAAATCCAAATGACTTTGCGCTTTGGAAAAAAGCAAGTAAAGAGCATATAATGAAATGGAATAGTCCATGGAGTGAAGGTTTTCCGGGATGGCACATTGAGTGCTCTGCAATGAGCGAAAAATACTTAGGCAAACAGTTTGATATACATGCGGGCGGAATGGACTTATTATTTCCTCATCATGAAAGTGAGATAGCGCAAACTACAGCTTGCGGGTGCAGCACTCCGAGTTATTGGATACATAACAATATGATCACCATTAATGGTCAAAAAATGGCAAAAAGTCTGAATAACGGCGTGTTGATAGAAGAACTTTTCAGCGGCAACCACCACCTGCTAGATCAAGCATATAGTCCGATGACCTTGCGTTTCTTTTTGCTACAGGCGCACTACAGAAGTACACTTGATTTTAGCAATGAAGCTTTACAAGCAGCTGAGAAAGGTTTCCAAAGAATGATGAATGCAGCTGAGAAATCAGAATCTTTACCAACTACAGATGTCAGCGATATGAATGTGTCAGCTTGGAAAGACAAACTCTACGAACAAATGAACAACGATATGGCTACACCACAAGTTATTGCTACGTTGTTTGAAGCAGCTAAATGGATCAACGAAATAGACGCTAAAAAACGAATGATTTCGGCAGAAGATAAAGCTATTCTTCATGAGACTTTTCATGAATTCACTTTTGGTGTGCTCGGGCTGGTATCTGAAGCCACTGGAAATAACGAAGCGCTTAACGGCGTTATGAAGCTGGTGCTCGATATCCGTAAATCGGCAAAAGAAAATAAAGACTGGCCTACGGCAGATAAAATTCGCGACGGACTAAAAGAGGCGGGTGTTGAAGTGATGGACGGTAAAGAAGGAAGCACTTATAAATTGAATCTCCCAAACCCATGATTTTAACTGTGGGTTAACCAATAAACCAATGAATTTTTTAAAAATAACAGCTTTTAGTCTTATGCTTTTAGCCTTATGCAGCTGCAAAGACCAACCAAAGGATAGCAATTCAGAACAAATTGAAACAGAGATTAAACAACCTTTTACTGTTCAATTTGATGCAGATAGTGCATACCGGTATGTGCAAGAGCAAGTTGATTTTGGACCTAGAGTTCCTGGTTCTGCTGCACATGGCAAAACGGCAAGGTATTTAGAACAAAAACTTGCCCAATTTTGTGACACTGCTTTCACTCAGTATGGATATATGAAGGGTTCAAAAGGTCAAAACGTAGCTATTAATAACATCATAGGTTCTTTTGGTTCGGAAAAATCAAAACGTATTTTGCTATGCGCACACTGGGACACACGTCCAATGGCAGATCAGGATGCTACCAATCCAACGACCCCGGCCGACGGTGCTAATGATGGAGCGAGTGGAGTGGGCGTATTGTTAGAGGTTGCTCGACAGTTGCAAATTCAGCAACCCGATGCGGGTGTAGATATTATTTTATTTGATGCAGAAGACATGGGAGATAGCCGAGGTGAAGCAACCACCTGGTGCTTGGGATCTCAATATTGGGCCAAAACACCCCACAAATCAAATTATGTAGCTCGCTTTGGGATACTGCTCGACATGGTAGGAGCAGAAAATGCCACCTTTGCCATAGAAGGACACTCGTGGTTGTATGCTCAGCCTTATGTAAATCTCGTGTGGCAAACAGCGAATAGCTTAGGTTACAGCAAGCACTTTGTATATAATCAAGGAGGTCAGTTAATAGACGATCACCTGTACATTAATAAAATAAGAGGCATCCCGACGTTAGATATTATTCATTATGAGCCGTCTGGAAGCGGTTTTGGCGACTTTTGGCACACACATGACGACAATATGAGCGGCATTAGTAAAAGCACGCTAAAAGCTGTTGGAGAAACAGTTTTTAAGGTGGTAATGGATTTATAATCGTTAAGTTAAAGCTAACTTCAGTTGGTTAATGCTTGAAATACCTAAGTTTTAATCAAAACATATTTCGAACCTATTACATTAGCAACAGCTATATCAGTATTCTTTTTCATGGCGGCTACTGCCGAAGTAACTAGTTCTGGCAAGGAGGTTCCAACGGCAACTATGGTAAGACCAATTAAATTTTGGCTAAGACCAAATTGCTCTGCAATAGCAATCGCCCCATCTACCACCCATTTTCCACCTAAAAAGAGAACGATAATTCCCAAAGAAATAAACAAAATGGATTTACCCATAGGCAATACTTCGCTTGGTGCATCTTCTACCACATCCGCCCTTCCTTCTTTTGCAAGTTTTACAATATACAGCATAAAAAGGCCAAAGAAAAGCATAAGTACTAATCCATCTAATTGACTGATTATTAAATTATAGTTAGGATTAAAAACAGGCGCGTTCGCCAAGAAAGCTACTAGTAAAACGGCAATAATGGAATAAGGTATTTCGGATAATATCGTCGATTCTTTGATGGTAAGCGGATATATAAATGCAGCGATGCCTAGTATAAGTAGTATGTTGGCAATGTTAGATCCCACGACATTACCAATAGCAATTTCTGAAGAACCGCTCATACTGGCAATTACGTTTACAATAAGCTCGGGCATGCTAGTGCCTATGCTCACAATAGTGAGACCTATAACCAGGTCAGATACATTGTACTTTTTAGCAACAGAAGCAGAGCCGGCAACAAGCCAATCAGCACCTTTTATGAGCAATACAAAACCAATGGCAAAAAGTATATATACTAACATATGTTGCAGCAAATATGCTAAAACCCTTTTAGTAATGGACTCTAATTATTCTTATATCGCTTTTCTTATTTACTAAAAATCGAAGTATTTAGTATTTCAAACGGAATAAAAAGAAAGACGTTATGTGATTTTGTCCGATTTGAGGCATGAATAAACGACCCTTAGTGCTAAACTTTTGCAAGTTTTATACGTTTGTACTCTTATACCAATCTGATGAGAATTAATATTTTAGCTGTGGCCACCTTTCTAACCTTGTCTGTATTTGCCCAAAAATTTACGCTAAGTGGCAGGGTAAAAGATGCAGCAAATGGAGAAACGTTACTAGGAGCATCTATTTTAGTAAAAGGCGGCGGTGGCGCAGTGACCAATGAATATGGATTCTATTCTTTAACCCTGAATCCAGGGATTTATGAAATCACCTATAAGTATCTCGGTTATGAGACCATCGTCGAAAATGTGAATCTAAACAAAGATATTACCCGAAATGTTGAGTTGGCAATAACCTCAAACGAAATAGGCGTAGCCTTGGTTAGTGCAAAAGCACTTGAAAAAAGGGTAGAAAACAAACAGATTAGTGTGGTTAAAATGGAAACCTCTAAAATAAAAGAGATTCCTGTTATTTTCGGAGAGGTTGACATTCTGAAAACAATCACATTGCTTCCAGGTATCCAATCTGCAGGAGAAGGAAACAGTGGGTTTAATGTGCGCGGTGGTTCTCAAGATCAGAATTTAATATTACTTGACGAAGCAACGGTTTATAATGCATCTCATTTGCTTGGATTTTTTAGTGTTTTTAATGGGGACGCAGTAAAAGATCTAGAGGTGTATAAAGGAGGCATTCCAGCTAAATACGGAGGAAGACTCTCATCCATTGTAGACATCAAAATGCGTGACGGTAATGCAAAGAGATATTCAGCGGTTGGAGGCATTGGAACGATATCGAGTCGACTGACGCTAGAGGGGCCTATTGTAAAAGATAAGTCTAGTTTTATGATCGCAGGTCGCAGAAGTTATGCTGATATATTTTTACCGTTTGCTCCCGACGAGGCAATACAGAATAGCAAGCTTTATTTTTATGATTTGAACCTTAAAGCCAATTATGAATTAAGTGATAAGGATAGATTGTATGTAAGCGGTTATTTTGGAAGAGATGTTTTAGGACTAAGTGAGTTATTTGCTATAAACTGGGGAAACGCTACAGCAACCCTCAGATGGAATCACCTAGTTAATGAAAAAATGTTTGTGAACACCTCTTTGGTTTACAGTAATTTTAACTACGGTGTAGACATTAAGTTTGCTGAAAATGCAAGTTTTGGACTTGATCAGTACATTAAAGATGTAGATTTAAAATCAGACTGGACTAATTATATAAGTCAAAAAAGTAAATTGAATTTTGGAGCTCAAGCAATTTACCATCGATTTAATCCTGGATTATTCGCGGCGAATAACGAGGAGTCTAGAATCATTTTTAATGATGTTCAAATAGAAAAACGAAAAGCACTTGAAAGTGGCTGGTATGTTGACCATGAATACAAACAAAGCTCAAGATTTAACTTTAGATACGGTTTGCGTCTCTCTACATTTTCGAATATAAGCGGTTCTGAGTACACCTACCTTAAAGATGCCAATTATAAACCAATAGATACACTTACGGTAAAAGATTCTTTTTCGGGCATGTACAACACGTATGCAGGGTTGGAGCCTCGAGCATCTATAAGTTATAATCTTACAAATAGTCTTGCAATAAAAGGATCCTATAACCGTACATTTCAGTATATCCAACAAGCATCTAATACCGCATCTGCCTTTCCGACGGACCAATGGTTTAGTGTAAATAAAAATATAAAACCACAGCGTGCAGATCAGGTTGCGGTAGGATTATTTAAGAATCTTGAAATCAATAAAATAGGAAGCTTAGAAACCTCTGCAGAGGTTTACTATAAGTGGATGAATAATCAAATAGATTATAGAAATGCCGCAGCAATTGCTTTCAATGAAAATTTAGATGGTGAATTATTGACGGGTAATGGTTGGTCATATGGAGCTGAGTTTTATGTGGCTAAGACGGAAGGTAAATCATCTGGGTTTATTTCATACACATGGGCTAAAACACTTAGAGAAATTCAAGGTATTAATTTTAACAATCCTTATGTTGCTAATTTTGATAGGAGACATAATTTATCGCTCGTATTTACCCAAAAGTTTACCAAGAGATTGTTGGCTACTGCCTCTTTTGTGTATTCGTCAGGACAGCCACTCACTACTCCAGTTAGCAAATATTATTACGAAGGAAGTTGGATATCGGAGTACGGAGAACGAAATAATTACAGGGTGGAAGGTTATCATAGAGCCGATTTGGGTGTAACACTTAAAAATAAAGAAAAGCCCGGCAAACGACTAAAAAGTAATTGGAATTTTTCGGTTTATAATATTTACAACAGGGCCAATCCGTATGCTATTTATTTTAGAACGATTGCGGATACAGATTTAGATAGAAATCCGGGAGCTGTCTCCGGAAATACCGCAGCTTTTCAGACTACCCTCTTTAAAATAATACCAGCGATTACCTGGAACTTTGAATTTTAATATCAACTAGCATGAAAAAATTAATCCTAATAATATCGGCAGCATTTCTATTTACATCTTGCGAAAGAATAGTAGAAGTAGAAATCCCCAATGCAGATCCTAAACTGGTGATTGAAAGCCAAATTACTACAGTAAACGAGCTGTGGAAAGTTAGACTTACGCTCTCTCAGCCTTATTTTGATCAAGATAGTGCTGATGGTCTTTCTAGTGCAGTAGTCACCATAACGGGTACAGATGGAAGCCTTGTTTCACTATTTCATCAAGATACAGGAATGTTTATCTCAGCAGATTCGCACCAGTGCGTGGTAGGTGAAACATATACACTTACAGTTTTGTATAATGGAGTTACCTATGTTGCGGCTGAGCGAACCCCAAACGCCAATCGAATAGACACCATAGCATCCTATTATCTGCCCGATAATAATGGGTTTATCGAAAAAGGATATTACGTCTTTATTCAAGGATTAGAAGCTAGTCCAGAACCCGGCGACTATTATTTATTCAAAGCGTATAGATACGACACACTTAAAGACGATTTTGGCCCGTTGTTAGACAACGACGAGTTTGGTTCTGTCTCATTTCTAAATCAAAATTTTGATATATTTAATATTATTCAAGAATTAGCACTGGGTAAAACACCAAGACCATTTCCATTTGTGGTTGAGCCTACGGATACCGTAAGAGTTGAGCAATATGCCATAAACCAAAAATATTATGAGTTTTTAGTGGATTTAAATGCACAACAAAGCAGATCAGGAAGTCCATTTGACTCGCCACCTGCCAATTTAAATAACAATATCAGCAATGGGGCGCTAGGTTATTTCTCGGTGGTTAATATGGAGGAAGCTCGGATAATTGTCGAAGAATAGTTCTTAAAGCAAAAAGCGCTATTTCCTCAGCTTATCCAAAAGATGGTTAAGTGTTTCATATTCACCTGGAGTCAAGTGACTATGTTCTTGTATAATTTGATTAACGATGATGTTTAATTCGGCTAGGGTTTTTTGTCCTGTCTCAGTTATGGAAATATCAACCTGTCTTTTGTCGTGACAACTTGTTTTTCGATGTACTAGTTCTTTATCGTCTAGCTTGTCTACAAGGCGACTGGCGTTCGACATTTTGTCAACCATTCGGGTCGTAATTTCATTAATGGAAACAGGTACAGGATGCTGACCTTGCAGAATTCGGAGTACATTAAATTGTTGCAAGGAGATATTAAAATCTCGTATTGCAGAATTTAATAAACCCGATAAATAACTGTTGGTAAAGGATATGTTGACAATCGTTTTTTCAGCTTCATTGCTAAATTTTTCCTGCTTTATTAGATCCTCTATACCCATCCGTTTCTTTTGGTTGTAAATGCAAATTTCACCAAAGTTTACCGATGTATTGACACATTCTGTCAAAGACTTCAATTAAGTTAGGATAATATGGTTAAAACCAAAGATAATTGCGTCTGTTTATCAAGTACAATGTCCAGAATACTTTTACTATTGTTTTTCTTCGTAATCTTTTTTGCCTTAGATGTTTATGTTTTTCAAGGATATAAATTATTAGTGAAAAAATGGATGCCAAATCACAGTTTGGTCTTCCATATTATATACTGGGCTATTCCTGTTATTTTAATTGGATTGTTAATCGGAACTATGATTTTCGCCGAAAATCCGACCAAAAACAAGGTTTTTATGTGGTCTGCTAGTATTCTATTTGGCATTTTTATAGCTAAATTTGTTTGGCTGCTTTTTATTATTTTAGATGATGTACTCCGATTGTTAAAGTATTCAGGAAAAAAAATAACCGCGGTAGAAACTCCTGTGAATGCTATTAGTAGATCAGAGTTTATAATCACAACTGGAGCTTTCGTGGCGGGAAGCCTATTTAGTGGGTTGGTATACGGTATAGCAAGCGGTGCTCACAATTACCAAGTTCATCGAAAGACATTAAAATTAAAAAATCTACCAGAGGCTTTTAAAGGATTCAAGATTGTGCAAATTTCAGACGTGCACTCGGGTAGTTTTTGGAGTAAAGATGGGGTAAAAAGGGGCATACAAAAGATACTTGATTTGAAACCTGATGCTATCTTTTTTACGGGAGACCTAGTTAATAGCACTTCTGCAGAGTTCGATTCCTTCAAAGAGATGTTTAGCCAATTGCAAGCCAAACATGGTGTTTATTCGGTACTGGGAAATCATGATTACGGAGATTACTACAGGTGGCCAGATGCCAATGGGATAACCAAAGAACAAAACTTACAGCAACTACTTGACCATCACAAATCAATGGGTTGGAACCTATTGATGAATGAAGGTAAAGTCATCGAAAAGGAAGGCGAAAAACTAGCTATACTAGGTGTTGAAAATTGGAGTGCGCACCCACGTTTTCCAAAGTACGGAAACCTAAGCAAGGCCTACAAAGAAGTTGAGAATATAGAAAATAAATTACTACTGTCTCACGACCCAAGTCATTGGCGGGCAGAGGTATTAAAAGACTACCCAAGTATAGATGCCATGTTTGCTGGACACACCCACGGTATGCAGTTTGGTATAGACACTAAGTTTTATAAATGGAGCCCGGTAAAATACCAATATCCGGAATGGGCAGATTTATACGAAGAAAATGGCCAGTATCTCTACGTAAACAGAGGCTTTGGATATTTAGGGTATCCGGGTAGATTGGGCTTCTTACCTGAGATCACATTGTTTGAGTTGGACTTAGCTTAAAAATTATGAAATTTTAATTGAATTTTTTGCCAGAACTAGTTCTGTTAAAAATTCAGGGTTTTTTTCTACTACTGTGCCAACTACTATGACATCTGCTCCCGCTGCAAATACTGCTTCGAGATCCGCTCTGGTTTTAATACCACCGCCCACTATTACCGGAACGTTTATTTCATTTTTTACCGCAGCGATAAGTTTGGGCGATGCATACTGATCTGCTCCGCTGCCGCAGTCTAGGTAAATCAATTGCATTCCAAGTTGGCAACCCGCGAGCGCAGTTGCGGCAGCTATGCCAGGTTTGTCTTGCGGTATAGGCGTGGTCCCACTTATATAGGACACGGTTGTAGTTCTGCCGCCATCTAATAAGATATAGCCAGTAGAAAGTATCTCTAAACCAGATTGCTTGAGTTTATGTGCAGATTCTACATGCCTGCCAATGAGTAAATCAGGATTTCGTCCACTTATGAGACTAAGCAATAATATAGCGTCAGCAGTCTCATCTATTTGATTGGGGCTGCCAGGAAAAATAATGATAGGCTTATCGGTTCTTTTTTTCAAACGCGCCAAACAGCTACTCATGTTTCCGTCGGTCACTAAGCTTCCTCCTACAAAAAGAAAATCTACTTGATTAAAATGTGGATGAAAAACAAGTGCATCTAGTTGTGAGTCTTCGGAGCTATCTGGGTCAATAAGCACAGCCACCATTTTTTGGTTTGCTTTCGATTGTGACGTTATTTTTTGTAATATGCTAATAATCTTTCTGTTGTGAATTATGTGTATTTGCCAACGTATAATTCAAGTTTATTTTAAAAAAATGGGTTGATTTATGTTATCAACACTGCAAATCTCTTTAAAATAAGTCGTCGAAAAAAATTTATTAAAATCGTGTGGAAAACCACACTTTATTTAGTGCATCAAATGAGTTTAGATTTGGCTCAAAACTCACTGTAAATATTTGGGCTGTCCTGAAAAATCACAGAGAGTTATTTGACCATAAACTTTTACAAAAAAAACTACATACAGAATGAGCAATAAACCTACATACAGCAAGAGTGCATTAAAATTTAAGCGCTTTAACACGAAAGATGGCGCGGCCGCCACAGACCTTTTTGAATATGAGTATAGAACCTCGGTAATTAAAAATCCAGCAGGAGACGATGTGTTCAGAATGGAAAACGTTGAAGTGCCTAAAGATTGGTCTCAGGTTGCTACAGATATTCTGGCTCAAAAGTACTTTAGAAAAGCAGGTGTTCCTCAGGCTGATGGAACAACTAGTTCTGAAACTTCTGTAAAACAAGTTGCGCACAGACTTGCTGACTGTTGGAAAACATGGGGCGAAAATTATGGGTATTTCGCATCAAAAAAAGACGCTCAAATTTTTTATGATGAGTTGGTTTATAGTATCCTTGGACAGATGGCTGCACCAAATAGTCCTCAGTGGTTTAACACGGGACTTCATAATTCTTATGGTATTACAGGAAAACCACAAGGACATTATTTTGCAGATCACGAAACAGGTGAAGTACAACGATCTACATCAGCGTACGAGAGACCACAACCGCACGCATGTTTTATCTTGTCTGTAGATGACGATTTAGTAAATGAAGGTGGCATCATGGACCTTTGGGTGCGTGAAGCTCGTATTTTTAAATATGGCTCTGGTGTAGGAACCAATTTCTCATCTATCAGAGGTGCTAGTGAAAAATTAAGTGGCGGAGGAAGTTCTTCTGGACTTATGAGCTTCTTGAAAATTGGTGACAGAGCTGCGGGTGCTATCAAATCGGGTGGAACTACACGTAGAGCGGCCAAAATGGTATGTCTTGATTTAGATCATCCTGAAATCATGTCATTCATCAACTGGAAAAAAGACGAAGAGAAAAAAGTAAAGGCACTTATAGATGCTGGATACGATTCTGGTTATGAAGGAGAGGCTTACGCTACGGTTTCTGGCCAAAACTCTAATAACTCTGTACGTATACCAAACAAATTTTTTGAAGCGCTTAAAAACGACGGCGAGTGGGAATTGATTTCTAGAACAAGTGGTAAGCCTATTAGCTCGGTTTCTGCACGTAAAGTGTGGGATGATATTTCTTTTGCAGCATGGGCATGTGCTGACCCAGGGGTTCAATACGATACGACCATCAATGAGTGGCATACGTGTCCAGAAGGAGGTAGAATAAATGCATCAAACCCTTGTTCGGAATACATGTTCTTGGATAACACAGCATGTAATCTTGCGTCGCTCAATCTTAGAAAATATTTCAACGAAGAGACAAAGGAATTTGACGTAGAGGCTATAGAATACGCATCTAGACTATGGACGGTAGTTTTAGAGGTTTCTGTACTTATGGCTCAGTTCCCAAGCGAAGAAGTTGCTAAACTTTCTTACCAATACAGAACGTTAGGTCTTGGATATGCCAATCTAGGTTCAGTACTTATGGTTAGTGGTATTCCATACGATAGCAAAGAAGCATTCGCAATGTGTGGTGCGGTTACAGCTATAATGACGGGTGTGTCATACGCTACTTCAGCAGAAATGGCGAGCTTCATGGGAGCGTTTGATCAATATGAGAAGAATAAAGAGCACATGTTACGTGTGATGAGAAATCACCGATACGCTGCGTACAATCTTGATGAGTATGACGGATTGAGCATTAAACCTGTTGGAATTGATCCTGCTTATTGTCCAGAATACTTGCTTACTCCAGCCACTAACGCTTGGGATAAGGCAGTGCAATGGGGAGAGAAATATGGCTATAGAAATGCACAAACTACCGTTATAGCACCAACTGGTACTATCGGATTAGTTATGGATTGCGATACAACAGGTATTGAGCCAGATTTTGCCTTGGTTAAGTTTAAGAAACTTTCAGGTGGTGGCTACTTCAAAATTGTAAATCAATCAGTTCCTATGGCATTAGAGACACTAGGATATTCTCCAGAAGAGGTAATTGCTATTGTAAATTATGCAAAAGGACATGGAACGTTGGTAAATGCACCAGCGATAAATCATGAAGTACTTGTAGAGAAAGGATTTACAGCAGGTGATTTGGCTAAGATAGAAAGCGGATTACCTTCAGCCTTCGAAATTAGTTTTGCATTCAACCATTGGGTACTTGGTGAAGAGGCAATGAATCGTTTAGGATTTGTTGCTGAGCAATATGAAACTGACGGATTTAATCTACTGAGAGCTCTTGGTTTTACGAAGAAAGACATCTCATTAGCCAATGATTATGTTTGCGGCACCATGACTGTGGAGGGAGCACCTTTACTTAAAGACGAGCATTTAAGCGTGTTTGATTGTGCTAACAAGTGTGGTGAAAAAGGAGAAAGGTTCATACATGCGCATGGTCACATCAAAATGATGGCAGCAGCTCAACCTTTCTTGTCAGGTGCTATTTCTAAAACTATAAACTTACCAAACGAGGCTACGGAAGAAGACATTAAGTCTTGTTATCAAATGAGCTGGGAACTAGGTACTAAAGCAAATGCACTATACAGAGATGGCTCTAAGCTTTCTCAACCACTTAGTAACAAGTCGGATGTTGAAGACAAAGAAGACGATACGATTTCTGCTGTAGAAAACGCAGTGGGTAACGCTGGTTTCTTAAATATTGACCAACTAACGCAAGAACAAGTATTAGAGGCAGCCCAAAAAATCTTAGACAATTCGAAGAGCACTGAGTTTATGCGTCAGTTATCTAGCATAGTTGAACGTAAAAGACTTCCTTGGAAACGAAGAGGATTTACCCAAAAAGCGAAGATTGGAGGTCAAACTCTATTTGTAAGAACCGGGGAATACAACGACGGAACCTTAGGTGAGATCTTTATCGACATGCACAGAGAAGGAGCAACCTTCCGATCATTAATGAATTGTTTCTCAATTGCTGTATCAATTGGATTGCAATATGGTGTGCCTTTAGAAGAGTATGTAAGCAAGTTTACATTTACCCGTTTTGAGCCAAGTGGTATGGTAGAAGGTCATCCAAATATTAAAAACTCGACATCTATCATTGATTACATTTTCAGACTTCTAGGTTTTGAATATTTAAATAGAACAGATTTAGTTCATATTAAGCCAACCAAAGAAGAGGCACAAGCAAGATTAGACATCAGTACTGCACGGAAAGAAGAAGAAGGTGGCAATGCGATAGCTTCTGCCGTAGCGGTAAGCTTAGAGCCACTTTTAGAGGTTAAAGAGTCTGCGGTTGCAGCAAAAACAACCTTTCAGATGGCAGCAAAGACATCTGGCGATGCTTTACCTTGTAGCAATTGCGGTAGTTTAGCTTTGGTTAGAAACGGTACGTGCCATTTATGTACGAACTGCGGTACGACTACAGGATGTAGCTAGTACCTATTTAAGTTACGAACGTTAAAATCAGGCCTCAGATACGGGGCCTGATTTTTTATTGCAACATTATTTTTTGTTAAAAATGTGGACAAGTTGTAAAATGTCAAAAAAAGTGTTTTATTTTGTGGACTCAAATCCTAAAATGTCTGTCGCTCTTGCTGAAATAATGAATAATTTATCGGAAGATAATGAATTGTTGAATTATGATAATGTTCCCTATTCTGGTGTTATAAGCAAGAATCTTAACGAAACAATTGCGGAGTATCAATACGTCAATGGAAGGAAACACGGCATCCAAAAACTGTATTTCCCTTGTGGACAACTCAAGGAGGCAACTATGTATACAAATGGTCTTGCCAATGGTCGATTTATATCCTACTATGAAGATGGTTCAAAACGAATGAATGCAACGTATTCTTTTGGAGAATTTGACGGACTATTGGAAGTATGGTCTCAATGCGGCAGATTATTAGAGAGAAAAACATACTACCACGGAAAACTTATAGCGTGTAGAGCCTAATCTTAACGATTCAGGTATTCCTTTACTGCAACTTCTAGATTGGTGTACCAATCATCACCAAACTTCCTCACAAGAGCGCTTTTTGCGAACTGATACACTTTCACATCGTCTTCCTTGCCCTTTGTACAAGCATCTGCACAAATACTCCAACGGTGATAATTTAAAGCGTAAAACTCGCTGTATTTAGCTACTCTAATGGGATACAAATGACAACTAATGGGTTTTGGAAAACCAAAATCGTGTTTTTTATTGGCAATTTCAATGGCACAGTTTAAAATACCGTCTTTGCGCACCACAAATACACACTCTTTGTTCTCTTTACACGTGGTAACGTCCATCATGTCAGAAGGGTCCTTTTCAGCGAATCCATCTTTTGCAAGAAGGGCCAATCCCTCTTCATCCATTTCCGTTTTTATAGTCTCGATGTGAGAGGCTATGACGTCTATTTCTTCAGGTTCTAATGGAGCTCCTGCGTCACCCTCTATGCAACACACTCCTTTGCAAGCAAGCACGTTACAAGCAAAAGAGCGCTCTACAACATCTTCTGAGATGAGACAGTTGTCAACCTTTATCATAAGGAGTTTTCGAGGTAATCTTTGAAGCCACTCTGCTCTAATTTTGCTGCTTTTTCAAGCACTTGTTTTTCCATGGTTTCGGTGTACTTGGCAAGTCTAACGATGATGTCGCTATTAGATGTTGCTAATATTTTCGCTGCAAATAATCCGGCATTTTTAGCGCCATTTATGGCCATAGTTGCTACGGGAATTCCTGGAGGCATTTGTACTATGGAGTATAAAGAATCCAGGCCATTCATATTGCTAGATTTGATGGGTACTCCAATAACAGGCAATGATGTGATAGAAGCCACCATGCCAGGCAAGTGAGCGGCTCCACCTGCACCAGCTATTATGCACTTATATCCTTTGCTATGTGCTTCTTTAGCATAGGTGTACATTCTATCGGGAGTTCGGTGAGCAGATACTACCGTTAAATCAAACTCAATGCTCAAAGACTCTAACACCTTTGCTGCTTCTGCCATTTCTGGCAAATCAGAGTCAGAACCCATTATTATTAATACTTCAGCCATATTACAAAGATAAGAGGTTATGTGCGATCGACACAACACATCTTGGTTTTAGTGCAAAAGTTAAAAAATGCACAATGCCGATAGTCATTCTATCGTTATACCCTTACGACCTCCAGCAATCCTTTTACTGTATCCATCTTTTCAACCACTTCTTCTCTGGTGTTTGCAAGCACCGTAAAGTGACCCAGTTTTCTATCCGGCGATGTACTTGTTTTACCGTACATGTGGATGTAGACTCCTTCAATGGCAAGTACTTGGTCTAGGTTTGCCAATTGGTAGGCTCCATTTACGTCTTGTGGTCCTACTATATTGCACGTAGCTGCCGGCTTTACTAGAGCACTGCTACCGAGCGGTTGTCCGAGCAAGATCCTATTCAGTTGCTCATACTGCGATGTGTAGGAGCTTTCTATGGTGTGGTGTCCGCTATTGTGCGGGCGTGGTGCTATTTCATTAACATATACTTCGCCATTAGCTTCTACGAATAGTTCTACGGCAAATAGTCCGGGACTGTCAAATCCTTTTACGGCTTGCAGAGCAAGTGACTCACAAGCTGCGTTGGTTTCTTCACTCAGGCTGCTGGGTGCTATGAGGTAGTCCATTAGGTTACTCCGAGGGTCAAAAACCATCTCACACGGCGGGTATGTAGTGGTACATCTGTCTTGTGCTACGGCTACTATCACCGATATTTCTGTTGCAGTGTTGGCTAGTTTCTCTATGACATAACCATGCTTACTTTTTAGGCTTTCATCTTTTGCAGCTAGCAACGCAGCAAATTTTTCTTTGGTAAGCAATTGCACCCCTTTGCCGTCATAGCCACCTTTTCGGTGTTTAAGTACAAAATTATCTTCTGGCCAAGCAGCTACTTTATCAGCTAGGTTTTCTATACTAGCAAGGGAAAAGTCTAGCGCAGCCACACCATTATCGGCATAGTATTCCTTTTGTAGTCCTTTGTCTTGTATGATAGTAAGCACCGACGGTTTTGGAATTACAGGAGTTCCAGATTGTTCCAGGGCGAGAAGAGCTTCAACGTTCACGTGCTCAATTTCGTAGGTAACAACGTCGCTTAAGCTACCTAACTCTTTGATTTTAATTTCATCTTGAAGTGAGCCAATCACCTGGTTTTTACACACCAAAGAAGCAGGGCATTCATAGTTGGTTTCTAAAAACACGTAAGAAGTATTCGTTGGAGAGCCTGCTTCAAACAACATTTTACCCAGTTGTCCGCCACCTAAAACGCCGATTGTTTTTCCCATATTAAGATTTGATAAGCGCAAATGTCAAAAATTAATTGGACTACGCTTATTATCTATCTAAATTTGTTGTGCAAATAGCACATTTTAGCATAAAAAATCATGGCAAGAGTAGTAGTAGGATTATCAGGCGGGGTAGATTCATCGGTAGCTGCCTATTTATTACAACAACAAGGTCATGAAGTAATAGGTATCTTTATGAAAAACTGGCACGATACCGATGTTACCATAAGTGACGAGTGCCCGTGGGAAGAAGATAGTAAAGATGCACTTTTAGTAGCAGACAAACTGGGAATACCTTTTCATACCGTAGATTTGAGCGAAGAATATTACGAACGCATAGTGTCGTATATGTTCAAAGAATACAAGAGTGGCCGCACGCCAAACCCAGATGTACTCTGTAATAGAGAGATCAAATTTGACAGTTTTTTGAAGCACGCAGTAAAATTAGGTGCCGAATATGTGGCAACGGGTCATTACTGTAGAAAGGCCGAGAGCGATACGGGCTATGAGTTACTTGCGGGCAAGGATGACAATAAAGATCAAAGCTATTTCTTATGCCAAATAAATCAGGAACAATTGGCAAAAGCATTGTTTCCTATTGGAGAATTAGAAAAAAGTGAGGTACGCAGAATTGCTAAGGAACAAAATTTAATTACTGCCGAAAAACGAGATAGTCAAGGACTTTGTTTCATAGGAAAAGTAAAACTACCTGATTTTTTGAAACAGCAACTTAACGAAAAGAAAGGAAATGTGATTGAAATAGCCAGAGACTGGAGCGGTTTTACGAGTGAGTTAAAACCCATTGAAGAATATCACTTTGCAGAATCGGATGGTAAAAAAATAGGGGAGCATAATGGCGCACATTTTTACACCATTGGTCAGCGAAAAGGATTGAATATAGGCGGCCATGTTAATCCGTTATTTATTATTCAAATTAATACAGAAACGAATACGGTGTATGTGGGTGAAGGAGAAGACCATAAAGGCTTGCACAGACCCGGGCTACTCATTAAAAACGAGGATATTCATTGGCTGAAAAAAGTAGACGAGCTTACCATAGGCGAATCAAAAAGATATGAGATACGTATTCGGTATCGTCAGCCGCTGTCTGGAGCCACACTTATCCAAACAGAAAATGGCTTAGAGATGCATTTTGATGCACTAAAGTCTGCTGTGGCCAAAGGACAGTTTGCAGCGTGGTATGATGGAGATGTGCTGGTAGGTAGCGGGGTGATTAGTTAAGAACTAAAAAAAAGGAACTGGATTTTTTGAAAAACTTCAAAAAATGATAGGATTTGGCCTCCGTTTCGTCACGAACTTCCAACGTTCTTTCCGCCGAGGCGAACGTCATTACCGACAAGTCTGGAATTTAAGGCCTGTTCTTATACGCATTGGTTGAGCCGGAAATGTAATCGGGGTAAATTTTTCAATTAATAACCAGTCCCTTAGTTCAAAGGAACATTATTATTGTCAGATTTGTTTTATAAACTTGCAACAATTTGAATCCAAATTGATAAGCATAATTATGCCAGTAAAAAATGCTGGTACATACCTAAAACCTTGCCTTGATTCTATCTTAGCTCAGACCTATACCAACTGGGAATTGATTGCGGTAAATGACGGAAGCACGGATGGTTCTGCAGAAGTTTTGTCTGAGTACGCTAATGAAAATAGCAATATTCACGTAGTAGATAGTGAGGGAAAAGGTATAATAGACGCCTTACGAAAAGGGTATGGCTTATCTCTCGGAGAGTGGATACATAGAATGGATTCCGATGATTTAATGCCTTCTGAAAAATTACAATTATTAATAAATAGAGCAAGTATAGGAACCGTTGTAACGGGGAAAGTTTCTTATTTCTGCGATGAGTATGTTATAGGTGAAGGTTTTCTGAAGTACGCCGACTGGTTGAATGAAATCATGGAAAGTGGAGATTTTTGGAGAGATGTATACAAAGAGTGCCCTTTACCTTCTGCAGCATGGTTAATGCACCGATCAGATTTTGAGAGAATTGGGGGTTTTGAATCTGACTTAATGCCCGAAGATTATGATTTGAGTTTCCGTATTATGGAATATAAGCTCATGGTGGTCCGCGTGCCACACGTAGTGCATCATTGGAGGGATAGCGCTACACGTACATCCAGAAATGAAAAACACTATTTTCCCATATCTTACATTCCTCTGAAAGTGCATTACTTTCTAAAAATAGCGCACGATTCTTCAAAATATTTAGTGCTTTTGGGTGCAGGGATAAAAGGAAAAAAAACGGCAAAAGAGCTTTTGGAAAAAGGAATATCCTTTAAATGGCATACCAATAATCCTAAGAAAGTAGGACGTGATATTTATGGTGTAAAATTAGAGGATGAACAACAGATAGATTTTGAAAGTAGCCAGCTGATTCTAGCTATCTCGTCACCTGAAGATCAGTTGGTTGTAAGAAATAGACTTAACGAATTACAAAAAATAAACAACCATGATTATTGCTGGTTGTTTTAGGAAATGCCTTACTCTACTTCTTCGTAATCTACATACTGGCCACCATGCTTATCGTTTTTTTTAGTGGGTTTTTGAGAATTATTAACTGTAGTTTCTTGTTTTTGTGAATCGTTTTGTCGTACCACGTAAGAAATGCGAGAAATTCTTTTCACCACCCAGTATATGATTAATCCTAGAAAAAGATACTTCACTATCTACTCAAATACATGGATTTTTGCTTGTATAACTCTCTAAATACAGGGTCTTTAGTGTCTTTTACAAAAAGGATAGCTTCACCTGTAGATTTCATCTCAGGCCCTAGTTCTTTATTAACATTTGGGAATTTGTTAAAGGAGAATACGGGCTGTTTAATCGCATAACCTTCAAGATTCGGTGTAACATGAAAATCTTTTAGTTTCAAATCACCAATCATAATTTTAGTAGCGATATTGACATACGGAACCTTATGTGCTTTGCAAATAAACGGAACTGTTCTACTTGCTCTTGGGTTTGCTTCTATCACAAATACTTCTTCATCTTTTACGGCAAATTGGATGTTAAGCAATCCCCTTACATCCATTGCAAAAGCTATTTTTTTGGTGTATTCTTCCATTTTAGCTTGTACATTGGCTGATAAGCTAAACGGTGGTAGCACTGCTGAAGAATCTCCTGAGTGAATTCCCGCTGGTTCAATATGTTCCATCATGCCAATCATTAATACTTCGTCACCGTCACATATACTGTCACTTTCAGATTCTTCTGCTCTGTCGAGGAAGTGATCTATGAGAACTTTATTGCCAGGCAAATCTCCCAAAAGATCGATAACTGCTTTTTGTAAGTCTTCGTCATTAATAACTATTTTCATTCCTTGTCCACCTAAAACATAGCTCGGACGTACTAAAACTGGATAACCCACCTCATGGGCTACTTGTACCGCCTCATAAGCGTTAGTGGCAACACCAAATCTAGGATAAGGAATATTTAAGTCTTTTAATAAGTTAGAGAATGATCCTCGGTCTTCGGCCAAATCCATGTTTTCGAAAGAAGTGCCGATAATAGGTACGCCGTGATCTCTCATACGTTCACTGAGTTTAAGTGCCGTTTGTCCGCCGAGTTGCACAATAACGCCAACAGGTTTCTCTAGTTGAATGATATCCCAGAGATGCTCCCAGAAAATAGGCTCGAAATATAATTTGTCGGCGGTATTAAAATCTGTACTTACGGTTTCAGGATTGCAATTCACCATTATGGCTTCGTAGCCCAATTCTTGTGCGGCTTTAATGCCGTGCACGCAACTATAATCAAATTCGATACCTTGTCCAATTCTGTTAGGCCCAGAACCAATTACGATAATTTTCTTTTTATCGGATATCTTGCTTTCGCATTCTCCATCAAAAGTGGAATACATGTAGTTGGTTGGCGAGCTAAACTCGGCCGAACATGTATCCACCATTTTATATACCCTGTGTATGCCAAGAGCAGTTCGTTTGGCATGAACGTCCATGTCTGTAATGCCTCCGCCTAGTAAATGTGCAATTTGAGCATCCGCAAATCCTTTTTGCTTTGCAAGACGCAATACATCTGCATCAATATTATCAAGGGTGTATTTTTTAATTTCACGATCCATTTTTACCAGTTCATAGATTTGCTCCAAGAACCAACGGTCTATTTTCGTAATTTTTTGAATACTGGTAATAGGCACTCCAAGCGCCATAGCATCTTTTACATGGAAAACCCTGTCCCAGCTTGGATTTTCAAGACTGTGTAATATTTGATCGAGATTTTTTAGCTCGTACCCGTCAGAACCCAAACCTAATCGTTTGATTTCTAGGGATTGACATGCTTTTTGTAAAGCCTCCTGAAAGCTTCTACCTATACTCATTACTTCGCCTACAGATTTCATTTGTAAGCCTAGCGTGGTGTCCGCACCTTTAAATTTAGCAAAATCCCAACGTGGTATTTTAACAATGGTGTAGTCTATACTTGGCTCGAAGAACGCCGATGTTGTTTTGGTAACCGGATTTTTTAATTCGTCTAGGTAATATCCTAAAGCTAATTTAGACGCAATTTTGGCAATAGGATAACCGGTTGCTTTGGAAGCAAGCGCAGAGCTTCGAGAAACGCGTGGGTTAATTTCAATGGCGATTATGTCTTCGTTTTCTGGGTTTACCGAGAACTGTACGTTACAGCCGCCGGCAAAAGTCCCTAGGTTTCGCATCATGTCAAATGCCATATCGCGCATTTGCTGAAAACAGGTATCGCTCAAAGTTAAGGCTGGTGCGACAGTAATACTCTCGCCAGTATGTATGCCCATCGGGTCAAAGTTTTCGATGGTACAGATTACTGCGATGTTGTTATTTCCATCACGTAATAATTCTAATTCGTATTCCTTCCAACCTAAAACGGCTTGCTCAACCAGTACTTCATGAGTAGGAGAAGCTTCTAAACCTCGCTTTACCGCTTCATCAAAGTCGTCTTTAGTGTGCACAAAACCGCCACCATAACCACCCATAGTGAAAGAAGGACGTATTACCAAAGGATAACCGATAGTTTGGGCAACTTCTTTCGCTTCAAGATAAGAGTTTGCTATTTTGGATGTCGCAATAGGAATTCCAAGCTCAATCATAAACGAGCGAAAAAGATCACGATTTTCTGTTTTCTCAATGGCTGCAATATCGACTCCAATTATTTTTACATCGTGATTATCCCATAGTCCGATTTCATCTGCTTCTATGGCTAGGTTTAGAGCAGTTTGACCTCCCATGGTGGGTAATACATGTGTAATAGAGGGTTGTTCAATTAGTATTTGTTCTATACTTTCTACGGTCATAGGAAGCAAGTAAATGTGCTCTGCCATAGTGGGATCTGTCATTATCGTCGCGGGATTCGAGTTGATAAGTGAAACTTCTATTCCTTCTTCTCGCAAACTTTGAGCTGCTTGGCTACCGCTGTAATCAAATTCACATGCTTGACCGATGATGATAGGACCACTGCCGATGATGAGGACGTGTTTTATACTGGAGTCTTTAGGCATACGTTCTTAAAATTGGGCAAAGTTATATTATAAAAACAGAGCAGCAAGAGATGTGGAAAAGGTGGGAGAAGGAAGCTTTGTTTTGGTTCGTGTGAATGAGTTCGTGTCTTCACGAACTTTTGACGTTCCTTCGATTTGAAGCAATACAGTGACAAAACTTCTAGTTGACTCAACAACTCCCTATAAAATTTTCTGGCGTTATGAATAGGTTCGTGTCCTCACGAACCTATTCATAGTTTGACTTTTGAGCTTGCGTTTGACTAGATCAACTCTTCTTCTTCAAAATAATTGATGATATGATGTCTGAGATACATTTCTTGCTCCAATAAATCTTGATTTGGAAGCTTCTCTTTGAGTTCCCAAACTGGCCAATCAGTGCTGTCTACACCCTTAAGTTCATAATGTCCGGAGGTGCTTAAAACTCTGCATGTCGCTATATGCATGAGTTTTACCTTTTCTTCTTTTTTAAATTCGATTTGGGGTTTCCCGAGTTCTCTTAATCCAATGACATATAATATAGCACTTAAATCAGGGGTTTTATCAAATTTTTTTTCAAATAGCTCTCTGATTTTAAACCATTTTTCTTTTACTGTTTCTTCTTTTAGTTCGTTCATATTGCTCTTAAAGCGGCACTTTTTTAGTAATTATTTATGCTTAGATCATCATATTCGTCTTCAAACATAATTCAATACAAGGAGTTTTCATTTTTCTTTTGACTTTGTGTTTGATATTGCTTTGCTTTTGCGTTGCTTTGTCCTTATGCTAACACTCATGCAAAGATTTCTCATGGAGGCCAAAAACCGAGGAGTTTTCTTAAAAGTTAACATTGAACAAGGTGAGGCTATTCAGAGAAAGACACTGAATAAGCTCTTGGTAAAAGCTCAAGACACCAAATTTGGAGTAAAACATAATTTTAAGGAGCTCATTGATTCACCAACTTTATTGTCGGATTACAGAGAAAGTGCTACCATGGGAGACTATCTCAACATGCTACCATGGTGGACTCGGGCTCGTATGGGTGAAGAAAATGTAACTTGGCCAAAGCCTATTGTAAATTACGCAGTAAGCTCTGGAACCTCTGATGGAAGTAGCAAGTATATTCCAGTCAGCGATGATATGCTGAAACATATTCGCCGCGCTAGTTTGCGACAAGTGTTGAGCATTATACAAACAGACGTACCCAAAGATCATATTGCTAAGCAATGGCTTATGATAGGCGGAAGTACCGAACTGGAGTATAACGGAATGTATTATTCAGGCGATTTGAGT
>CAMDBP010000025.1 GCA_945889315.1 Chitinophaga pinensis | reverse complement strand
CTGCCACCGTTTTCTATGACGTGTTCTGCTCCTACAATGGTTTCAATGGTATAATCTCCACCTTTGGCGAGCACATCAGGCTTTATAGCAGTAATAAGTGCTAATGGAGTTTCCTCTCCAAAAAGAATAACAGCATCTACAAAAGTCATCGCCGCTAATTTCATAGCACGTGTATGTTGGTCAATAATAGGACGGCTTGCTCCTTTTAACATACGCACCGATTCATCAGTATTTACACCGATAATAAGTCGGTCGCCTAAATCTGCGGCTTTAGACAAATAGTCTATGTGGCCTAGGTGCAAGATGTCAAAACATCCATTGGTAAAAACAACCTTCTCATTGTACAGTTGCCATTGCATTACTTTTTTAGCAAGTACACTTGCATCCGCATATAGTTTATCGTTTAATAGTTCGCTCCACATCTTTTATGACTTTTTTATTGGTTTTAAATACAAAGTATGCTACCGAAAAAGCTCCAACGCCCATGATAACAAGGAACTGTAGGGCGTGCGTAATTAACGTATACGAGCTCGCTATGGGTCCTGTAATTTGATACAAGTCCAAGGCTTTTGGCACAAGAAATTCAAAGGTTCCCACACCTCCAGGTACGGGTATAATCATGGCCGCAGTTCCAAAAAGTAAAACGGTAAGCCCTGCAGATATGCCTAAATGTGCTGTGCCGGCTAGTGCATAAAAAATACACAACGGCATGCAGAAATACATGAGCCATATAAATAGACTATAGGCTATAAACTGAAACTTGCGTTTGAGGTTAAAAATAGTTTTAAATCCTTCAACAAGGCCTTCCACAAATCCTTTCAGTTTGGCAAGTATAGGCAATTGGTAAAACCATTCTCTTTTGATAAAGGCAACGATTCCCATAGCTATAAAGAGTGCAGCAACAAGTACAGTAACGACTATAGAAGTAGAATTCATTTGACGATATAGAGTCAAACAAAAATCGGATATCAGCCCGAATTGAATCATAAAAATACTAATCGCAATCAATACCGTAATGATTAAATCTACGATACGTTCAATAACCACCGTGCCCATTAGCCTATTAAAAGGGATGTTTTCTAACTTGCTAAGTACAGCGGGTCTGGTTACTTCACCTACGCGCGGCAATGCCATATTTACAAGATATCCTAAAATAACCGCATGAAAACTAGCGGCAATTGAGGCAGTATAGCCTAGCGGTTCTAGCAATAAATTCCACCTAAGTGCTCGCGCTAAATGGCTCAGAATACCACATACAATAGCAATTAAAATCCATGTTTTATCAGCGTTTCTAATCTCTAGCCATATAGATGAAGTATCTTGACTGCCAATTGCATAATAAAACAACACGCCACCAAGCGTTAGAAAAACAATGGTTTGTAATGCTGTTTTTGTGTTTTTAGTCAAGGATAGCTTTGTTATCTTTATCTGGGAATACCAACCAGGGAGTAAATTTTTTGGCATCTTCAAACTCCATCATGGCAAATGATAAGATGATTACAATGTCTCCTTTCGCCGCTTTGCGCGCTGCTGCACCGTTCAAACATATCATACCACTGCCGCGAACCCCTGCTATAGCATACGTTTCAAGACGCTCTCCATTGTTGTTGTTTACAATAAGTACTTTTTCTCCCTCTATTAAATTGGCCAATTCCATAAGATCTTCGTCTATGGTTATGCTACCAACATAGTCCAGTTCTGTTTGCGTAATTTTGGCTCTGTGTATTTTCGATTTTAATACTTGTATAAACATACTTGTCGTTAAACGGGGCAAAGGTACATTTTATTGGTTTAATACGAAGTATGAATGGAATCACTGTAACCTTGTGATTCAATTTTAATCGGAGGATAAATCAACGAAGAAAGAAAAGATTCATTTTTATCCAAATAGTAAACTAAAAAATTGGTTAACCGTACCTACTTGGTGTATCTTGATGGTATATTCACCTTTTTTTAGGTCTAACTGGTCTGACATTACAAAGTCTTTAAAACCAAGTTTTTCGGCCTCTTTCAAGCGTTGGTCGATTCTATTTACGCCTCGTATTTCGCCGCTCAACCCAATTTCGCCTGCAAAAACCATCTTATTTCCTAATGCTAGGTTTTCAAAAGAAGAAACAATAGATGCAGCGATCCCCAAATCGGTAGCCGGATCGTTAATCTTTAAGCCTCCTGCTATATTTACAAATACATCTTGCTGCGAAAGTTTGTAGCCGCAACGTTTTTCAAGTACGGCAAGCAACATGTTTAATCGTTTTATATCATAACCATTCGTATTTCTCTGCGGATTACCGTAAACAGATGCACTTACCAGCGCTTGTGTTTCTATAAGTAAGCTTCTATTCCCTTCCAAAGAAGCAACCACACCCACGCCACTTAAATTTTCACTTCGTTGGTTGATTAGAATTTCAGAAGGGTTATCTATTTCGCGCATACCTTCTGAAGTCATTTCATAAATTCCCAATTCCAATGAGCTCCCAAAACGGTTTTTGAGTGTACGCAGTATTCTATAGCTGTTTTGTGTTTCCCCTTCAAATTGTAATACGGTGTCTACCATATGCTCTAGCAATTTAGGTCCTGCCAGTTGTCCGTCTTTGGTAATGTGGCCCACTAGTATGATAGGCACTTCGTTTTGTTTGGCAAACTGTATTAAATGAGAACTGCTTTCTCTAATTTGCGAAATAGTGCCGGGAGTAGAATCTAAGTACTTACTGAACATGGTCTGTATAGAATCTATGATTACAAAGGAGGGTTTTACCTCTTTCATACGTTGCACTATATTTTCAACACACGTTTCGTTAAGCAAGAGACACTCTTCATTGGTTATACCAATCCTGTCGGCACGCATTTTTATCTGGTTCAGACTTTCCTCGCCACTTACATACAGTACCGATTTATTCATGCGTAAAGCGGTTTGGAGCAAAAGCGTAGACTTGCCGATACCCGGTTCGCCACCCAATAAGATAACAGAGCCAGGCACTATTCCGCCACCTAATACTCTATTGAGTTCAATACCTGGAGCTTTAAGTCTTTTTAGTTCGATGGCATCTACATGAATAATGGGAGTTACAACACCATCTACATCATTCAGATTCATCATAGTAGCTTTAGGGTGGTCTATTATTTCCTCTGTAATCGTATTAAACTCTCCGCATGAAAAACACTTCCCCATCATTTTGGCGTAATTGTTTCCGCAGTTTGAGCAGATGTATGCTTTCTTAGTTTTAGCCATAATTTCCCTTTGGTAAAGCGAAAATGGTTGTTTTTATAACGTATAAAAAATATTATACTTTAAAAGATGACTTTCGAATCAAAATAACAAAGGATTAAAATTAAAAAAAGGGGGCAATATGCTTTAGGTGCCTAAATTTTTCTATTTTTGTCCGCAATTCGCAATAAGCCTTAAATTAAAATGAAAAAAATCACATCGTTAGTAATGTTATTATGTATAATGACATTGAATGTTCAATCAGTATTCGCTCAAACAGATTCAGCAGCATCTGCAGGTCTGGACTCATCCACCGTTACAGATTCAAATGAAGTAACCACAGAAGTTGCCGAAGAGGCACCAGATGCAGTGGTTGAAGAATCGGGTATCCAAGTACTCAAAAAGAAGTTTATCGAAGGTGGCGCATTCTTTATGTCACTTCCATTAATCTGTTTCATCATAGGATTAGCTATCGCAATTGAGCGTATCATATCTTTATTTTGGATGAGCATTAACACAGATAAATTTGTAGCTCAAATTGAAGAGCAAGTTGCAGCGGGTAACATCGAAGGTGCAAAAGAAATATGCAGAAACACAAGAGGTCCAGTAGCAAGTATCTTCTATCAGGGGTTAGACAGAGCAGATCAAGGTTCTATTGATATTGTTGAGAAATCTGTAGTTAGCTACGGTTCGGTACAAATGGGACAGTTAGATAAAGGATTAGTTTGGTTAGCGCTTTTTATAGCTCTTGCACCGATGCTTGGTTTCTTGGGAACAGTAATTGGTATGATTGATGCATTTGACGCTATTGAGGCTGCAGGTGATATTTCTCCAGCGGTAGTTGCAAAAGGTATTAAGGTTGCACTTCTTACTACAGTAGCAGGTCTTATTGTTGCAATTATTCTTCAAATAGCATATAACTTTATCACTTCTAAGGTTGATGCTATAGTAAATAAAATGGAAGATGCATCTATCTCATTGATAGATATGTTAGTTAAAAACAACGTAATAAAAGGATAATGGGTAAATACGGGAAAATAATATACTACGCGGCAGTAGTAATACTCGTTCTAATATTCTTTGTCATGATTTTGAGTGGAAAAGAATATGAAGGAGCTGAAATGGGACTATATGTTGTCCTAGGATTAGGCGTTATAGGCCTTATTGCCATCATTTTCTCTACAGGTAAATTTCTTATTGAAAACCCTTCAAATGCCAAAAAAATGCTAATAACCATTGGGTCTGTTGCATTAGTTTGTGTGATTTGTTATGTGGTTGCTCCAGGAAATCTATCTCCCTTTTATGAGGAATATGGTGTGACGTCAAAAGTGGTGTCTAAAAGAATTGATATGGGACTTTACTTATCTGCATTTTTAACATTCGCGGCAGTTGGCACCATCATAGTTTCAGAAGTCATCTCCTTATTTAGAGATTAATATAAAATGGGAAAGAGAAGAAGAGATATACCAGAAATTAACGCCGGTTCGATGGCAGATATCGCCTTCTTGCTATTGGTGTTCTTCTTGGTAACAACTACAATGGATATTCCTACTGGCTTGCAGGTTGCTATGCCACCAATATCCGAAACGCCCCCAGAGAGTTCGCAACAGAAAAAACGAGAAGTTTTAGAAGTTTTAGTGAACTCGGCAGATTTACTTTTGGTAGAAGGAGATGTGATGTCTATTGATAAGTTGAAGCAAAAGTGTAAAGATCACCTTACCAATGAAGGTAGAAATCCTAACCTGTCTAGCAAGTCGACTAAAGCCATCGTTTCATTGAAAAATGATAGAGGGACTTCGTATAAAATGTATGTACAGGTTTATAATGAACTTACAGCTGCATACAATGAAGTGCGCGATGAGTATTCTATGAGGACGTATGGGAAGAGTTATTCTGAATTAAGTCCAGAAAGAGAAGAAAATAAGATAAAGGATGTTAAAGCAAAGTATCCTAAAAAGTTATCAGAAGCGGAACCAGTAAATATAGGAGTGAAGTAAAATGTCAAAATTTAAAAAAGATGGTGGAAGAACCACCCCAGCTATTAATACTTCAGCGTTGCCAGATATCGTATTTATGCTTTTGTTCTTTTTCATGGTGGCGACCAAGATGAGAGATAGGGAAATGAAAATACGAACAAAGTTGCCACAGGCCACTGAGGTAGAGAAACTAGAGAAGAAATCTAGACTTCACTATATCTTCGTGGGACCTCCACTAGATGAGACCCTTGGTACTTCACCGCGTATTCAGCTTGCTGATGCGTTTGCCACGGTAGACGATATTCAAACCTACATTACAATGGAAAATGCCAAAAAAGATGAGGCTGAGATTCCGTATATGACCACGTCACTTAAGGCGGACGAAACCGTAAAAATGGGTGTTGTATCAGACATAAAGCAAGAGTTGAGAAAGGTAAACGCACTAAAACTAAGTTATACTGCAGCTAAAGCAGCTAAAGATTAAGATTATAAAAAGTTATCGAATTTAAAAAAGAGAGCAATTGCTCTCTTTTTTTGTTTTAGGATAGTACCTTGCACCAATCTAAAACATGGCAGATCGTGTCGCCTACATAAAAGCCCCTATACAAGAGGAGCTTAAAATCTTTGAAGCGCGATTCAAAGATAGTGTTAAGAGTAAAGTTCCATTACTAGATACCATTATGAATTACATTGTAAAACGTAAGGGTAAACAAATGAGACCTTTGCTTGTGCTTCACTGCGCAAAACTTTTTGGAGATATAAATGAGGCTACCTATAGAGGTGCTGCGTTGGTAGAACTCCTACATACCGCTACTTTGGTGCATGATGATGTAGTAGACGAAGCAAATACCCGTCGTGGTTTCTTTTCTATAAATGCACTATGGAAAAATAAAGTGGCTGTTTTGGTAGGTGATTATCTCCTTTCTAAAGGTTTATTGCTATCCCTCAAAAATAAAGACTTTAAAGCACTAGAGATACTGTCAACCGCAGTAGAACAAATGAGTGAAGGAGAGCTTCTACAAATGGAAAAGGCTCGTAAACTGGATATAACGGAGGAAGTTTATTTTGATATTATCACCAAGAAAACGGCCTCATTACTGGCTAGTTGTTGCGGAATAGGTGCACATAGCGCCAGTGCCGATGAAGAATCGGTCGCTAAAATTATAGAAATGGGAGAGGCTATTGGTATCGCTTTTCAAATTAAAGATGACTTATTTGATTACGGCGATAATAAAGTGGGCAAGCCCACTGGAATTGATATCATTGAAAAGAAAATGACGCTTCCACTTATTTATGCGCTTCGTCATGCAGATAAAAGTGAGAAAAGAGCGATTATAAAAATCATTAAAAAAGATAAAAAATCGAAGGATGAAATCAATGAAGTAATTGCTTTTGTGAGGAAAAAAGGAGGAATAGAATATGCCCAAGAACAAATGCTCGATTATAAAAAAAAGGCAGAAAACATACTTGAAAATGTAACTACGGCTTCGTCAACGGAATATCTAAAGGCGCTGGTAGATTACGTGATTGAACGAAAAAAATAATTTAAGTAGCAAGAGGGAAAGAACCAAGGGATGTAGATCCTAAGTCCCCCGGGTTAAAATCTATAGTTAACACCTATACTGAATATATACGGAGCTCCTATGGAAATCTCTGAATTCACGCCAAGATTCTGATTAAGATAGACTGAAGCACCTATGGGTACTAAACCAAGTGCAAGACGTCCGCCTTTGAATGCGTCTAGTGCTTTGAAATTTTGTTCATTAACATTCACATCGCTGGTCCATAGAAGGAAACCTAAACGAATTCCTGAATAAATATCTAAGTCTTCATTGTCGATAGCCCAATGGATTTTAGGAATAACCCCAAAGTAAGTCCTTTTTAACTTAAAATCTAGTTGATCTATCCCAATGGTTTTTCCTCCGACAACACCTGTGTAATCCTTTATAGTGCCTGAAAAGACTTGATGCGAAAAAATACCCCCAAGACTCAAACGGTCTGTAAGACTATAATCAAATGTAGCAGATAGCGCAGGCCTACTAGACGTAGAAATGTTACCTATAGTAAACGAATCCTGACTTGTTAAGTCAACTTTACCAAGTGCGTTTAGTAGTAATCCTGTAGTACTAAAACCCAATTTTAGACTCACGAGTTTTTCGTCTTTTTTATGTTGAGCAAAACTGATACTACTTACTAAAAGTAAGGTGATAACAAAACCATATTTTTTCATTTAAGCATTATTTTCAAATGTTCTTGAGGATCCCAAAAATGGGAATAAAAATTCACTATTTGGTCATGTTTTACCTCAATTCCTTCTTCTTCAAGTAAACGTTGCATATCAGTAGCAGAGGCAAAATGAAACTTACCTGTAAGCATTCCATTTCGATTTACTACTCTGTGCGCAGGTACTGTTGGTTTTTGCTGGTGCGCGTTATTCATTGCCCAGCCTACCATACGGGCAGATTTGGCAGACCCTAAATAGGCCCCAATAGCACCGTAACTAGTTACACGTCCTATAGGTATGAGTCTTGCGACCTCATACACATTTTCAAAAAAGGAAGTACTGTTCGGCACCATTTTTGTATAAATATGAAAGTTCTGCGCAACGTTAAGCATTTTATTAACGTCTTTGCGTTGCTATATTTGTGCAAAATAATACGAATCAAAAAAATGATAAAAAAGTTGACTTTACTAATGAGCCTGTTCTTTTGCTCAAGTGCTTTTGCTCAGTATGATATCGCTGTAACTATTAACGGTTTGTCGTGTGATGACGAGTTACTGCTGGCGAATCACTTTGGCGATAAGCAATATTTAAGGGATACATCGGAATGTAAGAATGGAGTCTTTCATTTTATAGGTAAAGAAAAACTTAAAACAGGAGTCTACTTGGTCGTATTGCCTAAGAAGAACTATTTTGAAATCTTAGTTTCTGCAGATGAAAATCAAATGAAGTATATCTTTACAACGGATACCACGCTTAGTCCAAAGGTTACTACGAGCAAAGGTTCAAGGGAAAACGAACTCTTTTTTGAATTCAATACATTAGCAGTAGAACAAGGCATTTTAGGGTCGCAATTAAAGAAAAATTATGATGCAGAAACCAACGAGGCTGTCAAAAAAGAACTTAGTGAACAACTAAAAAATATTAGCACTGTGGTGTCTACCAAACGTAGCGCTATAGCAAAATCAAATCCCACTCTATTCATCGGCAGATTATACTTAGCAATGGAAGAGGTTAAGTCTATAGAATTAGATCAGAATATCGACAATGAAGAGGCAAGAAAAAATCAGTATCTTTGGATGAGAGCGCATTACTGGGATAATGTAACAATGGCTGAAGACGGATTGATGTTATCTCCTGTTTTTCACAATAAACTGAAGGATTATTTTGACAATTACATGATTCCTGTTCCGGATTCTGCCATTGCAATGGCAGATGCCTTAATTGCTAAAATAGAAAAAGGGGGAAGTAAAGAGCAATACAAATACACAATACATTATTTATTACGCTATTTTGAGGAGTCTAAGTTTATGTGTATGGACAAGGCGCTTTGGCACATGGCTAAAAATTATTACTGTGCAGGTAAAGCATTTTGGGCAGATTCTTCTTACGTCGCAAAAATGTGTGAAGAGAGCAATAAAATGGAACCAACTCTTTGTGACATTCTAGCTCCTGAAATGAGTATGCCAGATACTACGTTTACCAAAAGAATAAGCATGCAGGCTATCAATAAACCGGTTACCGTATTGGTTTTTTGGGATATCAATTGTGGCCATTGTAAAAAAGAAATGCCTATCATAAAAGAAATGTACGACAGTATGACGAATGAACATTTTGAAATTTATGCGGTGTACACGCAAGGAGACTGGGAGGGTTGGAAAAAAAGGTTAGCGGAGGATAAATATGGTTTTATCAACGTAGCTAACGCATTTGGGGACGATAAATTTAGAGAATACTATAACATACGAACCACACCTCAAATCTTCGTTTTAGATAAAGATAAAAACATTCGTTTTAAAAAAATAGGGGCACATGATATCGCCAATACGATTCAGTTTTTACTTGAAGAGCAAGGAGTGGTAGAGCCTGAAAAGATAAAATAAGTAAGGGCTTTACGATTCTAATTTCTTTTTGACATCCTTGTAAATCTGCTCTAGCAGTATCGAAACACCAAGGCTGTAGTAAGGAGAAGAATACTGAAATGCCGCTTTTTTTCCAAGCTGTAACCTGTAGCCAAAACCGCCTCTAATTCCTACCCATGGAAGCAGTTCTAGGTAGGCCGTAGTTCCCATCTCTACAGGTACCATTTTAGATTTTTCTTTTAAAACTAGGGTGGTTTTATCGGCTGATTTATATTCATGAGATACGCTTCCAAAACCTATTTGCAGCGGAGCAGTAAGACTTAGCCTTTCAAATTGGTAATACGTATATTCTATCCCTAAGCTGACATTTCTACTGCTCACATAACGGTAAATAGAATCTGCTTTAAAGTCACGACTTTGCCTAAGTAAGGTTTCTTGAATACCACTAAATCCGTATCCTCCAGCATAAAGTGACACTTTAGAACTAAAGGAAGCGCCTGCTATTAGGCCGTAAAGGGTAGTGGGACTGGCATGAACTATGGTATTTCTATGATTAAAGCTTATGAAATATTTTGGCTTCCCATCTAAGGCGCTTTTAATAGAATCAATAACTTGGTGTTGAGCGGTGACCGATGCAGTCCACCATAAGCTAAAACAAATACAAATAGCCCTCATTTGTTTAGTTGATGAAGAGTAGTTTTGCGTTAGCACTAAAAAGCTTGACGGCAATCGCCAAAAGGATTATACCAAATACTTTGTTTAATATTTTAGTTCCAGCCTTACCAATAAATTTCTGTATGAAGTTCACGGATTTGAGCACACCATAAATCACAATCATATTAAGTACAATTGCCAATATAATATTGATGATTTCGTACTCCGCTCTGATGGAGATAATAGTGGTTAATGTGCCCGCTCCTGCCAGAAGTGGAAATGCCAAAGGCACTACTGATGCAGATGCGGTATCAGCGTCATCATTTTCTTTAAAAATCTGAACACCTAGAAGCATTTCAAACGCAATAAATCCCATGAGTATACTTCCTGCTACTGCGAATGATTTTATATCGACGCCTATAAAAGTGAGCAATTTCTCTCCTAAGAAAAGAAAAGCTATCATGATTATGCCCGAAACTAAAGTAGCTAATGCTGGACGTATGGGAGTTTTTTCTTTTATAGCTATAAACAGGGGTATGGAACCAATAACGTCAATTACAGCGAATAGAATTAGAAAGGCGGACAAGATTTGATTGAAATTCATTTGCAATTAATCTTCTACAAAGGTGAACTAAATATTGATTTTTAGAAGTGAATCAGAGAATCCTTCTAATTCTTGATTTATACCGGCTTAAAACCTTCAAAGGCTTGCTTACAATTATTGCAGTAGTGCAAGCTTCTGCATAGCGTTGGACCAAAAGGGCTTTTCATTTTAGTATCGTTACTGTCGCAATAAGGACAACTAGTTGCTTCCAGTATTTCCATACTTATGTGTGCACAATTGCGCATCGGTGGAGCAAGGCCATGTTGTTTTATAGCAGCGTGCCCTTCGTCAGAAATTAAGTCTGTTGTCCAGGTTGTTTCAAAACTGGTTTTCACAGTTATTTCACCTAGATTTTCAATCTTACCCAAACGCTCTTTTACCATGTCTTCCATCATTCTCAGAGCCGGGCAGCCAGCAAAAGTGGGTGTAAGCGTTATATGAACTGCGTTCTTTTCGCTTACTTCTATACCTGTTACTATTCCTAAATCCACGATAGAAATGGTTGGTATCTCAGGGTCTTTTACCTGTTTTAATTCATTACGAATAAACGCTGGTGTTATCTTCATTTTACCAGTCAGCGCTAGGATCGATGCTATATACTTCGGTCATTTCTGAGAGAAGCGGTTGCAAGTGAGCAGTATGATTGCCTATTCTTCCGCCATAGATAGGTGCCCAACTGGATTGCTCAGGGATTACTAGGTTACTTTTTTCTAACAGTGGTATGACTACCTCAAGCCATTTTGCTTGAAGAGCTTCCTCTCCTATAAATATATTTTCATTGATCAGCATTTCTTCTGCTGGACCGGGTTCAAACATACCTAAGGCGTAATTCCAAGCAAAGTTTAAAGATTCTTGCATTTTGCTGTTACTTTCTTCATTGCCGTGCCCCAATTGGTAAACCCAGGTGTTTGCATGCATGGTATGGTATTTTACCTCACCAAAAAATTTCTTAGCTACTTGAGCAAGCGGTTGATAGGCAGATGTTTTTAAAGCTTCAAAACGTAAATACTCGGCAAAATCAAATAGAAAATGGCGTATCAAACTAAAGTCGTACCCTCCAATTGGAAGCTCAACTAAATGACTGCAATGGAATTGCGGTGCATTTCGTGTAAATGCAACCGTATCCGCATCGGCTTCACCTAACTGGTTTAATAAATTGTATAAATGTTCGCTTTGTCCCATTTTATCTTGAGCCATACTCGAGAAAGCAATATCTTCCTCCAAAATGGGCCCAAGACCGTTCCATTCGCTATTTCTATGACCAATGATAAGTTGGTCGTCAGCCATTTTATATAGTAATTCTTTTAAAGCGTCTATGTTGTTCATTGATTCTTTGTTATCGGGTAAAATAAAGTGCGTTTTGCGCTACGTAAAAAAGTTATGTAAATAAGCTAATTAAGCTTCATCAGAAGGAGTCATACCTCGTTCTTTAAATGCTTGTATTCTATCCATTACCTTGTACGTAGCAGGGTTACGGTATAATTTTTCGGGTGTAGTGGTAAATATATCATCATCGGCATATTCCGTCGCAGCGATGCAGCTACTTGGTGCTACCCAAATATTGGCCGTTTGCTCTCTTCTGGCGAATTGCTCCTTGGCATATAACAATGCCATATCTGAGTTGGGGGCGTGTACAATACCTACGTGTTTATGTTGCGCGCCACGTTTATTTTGATGAAATACCTCATAGGTTTGAAAATGAAGTAGTCCGGTCATATCCTCGTGGTTGCCGCCCGAAAGATGAGCTCTGCTAATACGCGGATCTAGTGATTCGATTGTGGTTTGATCTTCTGTTGCCATCCTTGCTGATTTTGTTCTTGTTATACGTTATAGTTAGGCAAAAGGTCTAACGTGCTCGGCCTCTTCATTATTAATTGCTCTGGCAACCCATTTTCCGTTTTCTTCAGCCATACGACGCACGGCAAGTCTTTCGGCATTACAAGGTCCATCCCCGTTGATTACGCGCTTAAACTCTTCCCAGTCAGGCTCTGTGTAGTCCCAAAGTCCTGTTTCTATATTTTTCTTCAGTAATGGATCAGGTAGTGTTAATCCAAGGTCCCATATCTTGGGAATATACATGTCCATAAACTGCTGGCGCATGGCATCATTACTAGCCATTTTCACCTTCCATCTCATCAAGGTATCTGAGTGTACGGAAGCTTTGTCGCTAGGGCCAAAAAAGTGCATAAGAGGAGTCCACCATCGTGTCATTGCAGCTTGTACCATTTCTCGTTGTTTTTTAGTTCCTGTTGCTAAATGCACAACATTATCGTGACCATATTTTAAGTGAAATGACTCTTCGTAACAGATACGCTCCAGCGCGCGGCAGTATGGTCCATAAGACCCTTTACTGTTTGCTAATTGATTTACAATGGCGCCTGCATCTACTAACCAAGCAATAACAGCGCTATCTGCCCAAGTTAGAGCGGGATAGTTAAAGATATTGCTATACTTTGATTTACCAGTAATAAGGTCGTTCATCATGTCTTCGCGGCTTTTACCTAGGGTCTCGGCGGCAGAGTACAATAATTGTGCATGCCCCACTTCATCTTGTACCTTAGCCATAAGCGCTAATTTTCGTCTAAAACCAGGTGCACGTGTAATCCATGTGCCTTCTGGAAGCGAACCAATTATTTCAGAATGAGCGTGTTGCTCAATCATTCGAATAAGTTGCTTGCGATACATGGCAGGCATCCAATCTTGGGGTTCAATTTTTTCACCTGCATCAATTCTAGCTTGAAAAGCAGCCACTAATTCTGGAGTTTCTTCTTCAGATGAGAATTTCTCGTTTGGGTCTATATATGCGTTACCGTACATGTTTTAGGTGTTATATGTTATCGTTATAGTATTAATACTGTGTTATACTTTGTCTTTTTTCAAACCGCTTAAAATAAAATCACTCAATTTAGTGGCAATTTGTTCGGAGGAAAGTGATCCATCTTCTTTGTACCACTCTACAATCCAGTTTACGCTACTTAAAATGGTTAATGCGGCAAATTTTTTGTCGGTTTCATTAAAAATCCCTTCGTTAATGCCTGTTTGGACAATTTCTCTAAACCCTGCTTCATAGGCATTTCGTTTAAGTATAAATTGATCCAAAGATTTGCCTGTTAAGTTTCGCCAATCGCGGATAAAAATCATGGCAGAATTTAGATTTTGAGTGAGAACCTTTACGTGAAGATTGATAGCAGTTCTTAGTTTTTCTTCTGCGTTAAAGTAAATATCATTGACTTCGGCAATACCTATCTCTAGTTTATCGGCCATTTCAAAACACGTAATTTTAAGAATGTCTTCTTTGCTTTTGAAGTGAGAATACAAACTCGCGGGCTCCATCGATAGGGCTTTGGCAATATCGCGCACAGAAGTAGCTGCATACCCTTTTTCTTTAAGTACGTTTTGGGAAGCGGCTAAAATTTCTCTCTTGCGTTCGGTCATTTTTTACTCACGAACTAACGTTCGTTAGGCAAATATATGACTTTTAAGATAACCTGCAAATTTCCAGCTAACAAGTTTAACCTAATTAGCGGAGCATCTTTAGCAAGAGTAGGGAAAATTTGTGTTATAGTTTTCGTACTACCATTAGACCGTCCCTAATTGGTAGTAGAATATTTTCTACACGCGGGTCATTGTGTACTTTTTTGTTAAACGCATCTAACTCCTTGGTATCGTTATCCTTAGCTAGCTCTTTGTGGTCCAATATTTTGCCGCTCCAAAGTACATTATCTGCAATAATGACTGCACCATGCGGAAGCTTATCGATGATTAGATCATAATAAGTGCTATAGTTTTCCTTATCTGCATCCATAAAGACTAGCTCAAATGTTTCTTCGAGGGTAGGTATAATTTGCAAGGCATCGCCTATGTGAAGCGTTATATTCTCGGCATACGGGGATGCGTTAATAAACTTTCGTATGCGTGTTTCTAGTTCTTCATTTATATCAATGGTATGTAAAATACCATTGGATTTAAGACCTTCTGCAAGACACAAAGCAGAGTAACCGGTGTACGTGCCTATTTCTAAAATAGCGCTTGGCTGAATGAGTTTAGAGAAAAAGCTAAGTAATTTTCCCTGTAAATGCCCAGAAAGCATCCTCGGAGCAAGCACGTTTGCAAAGGTTTCTCTGTTCAAGTCGGCGAGTAAAGACGACTCAGGAGAGGTGTGATTTTCGCAGTATTGTGATAATTGTTCGGAGATAAAATTCATCTTATTATTTAGCCCATTGAAAAGATGCTTCTACTAAAGCGTGGTCAGATTTTGCCGCTCGTATACGTTTATAATCTGTGCAAGTAAGTTCTTCATCATATAAAATATAGTCTATACGCAGTAGAGGAAAAGGTTTTAAATAGGTAGCTCCCCATCCACGTCCTTTTTCAATAAAAGCATCTTTTCTTCCTTTTCGAAGTAATTCGTAGGTAAAACTTTGTGGAGTGTCATTCAAATCTCCCAATATAACCACAGGATAAGGACTATTTTTTACAGCTTCTAGGACCGTTTTTGTTTGACTAGATCTAAGTAAAATGTGACTTTTAAGTCTTTTAAAGAATTTTAGTGCATACGTTTTATATGCCTCGTCTACTTCAAGTTTTACGAGTGTATGATAATCGTTTGAGGATATCATATTAGACTCCAAGTGGGTGCCGACAAAACGTATAATTTCACCGTTAATTTGAATATCGAAATAGGCCGCCATATTGGTTGTTTTATGCGCATATTTTATTCGTTCCCAGTTTATGATTTTGTGTTTGGATACTAAACGAATTCCGTAGTTATATCTATTGCTCAATGCATTTAGATTTACAAATTGTTGATGCGGGTACTCCTTCCTGTTTATGCTTCCTTTTTTATCAAACCATTCAATAAGCACCGCAACATCGTATTTATTTGCATGTAGAAGTGAGTCTATTTCTTTGGATGTGTTTCCCCCATTATATACTTGTTGCACGTTTGTATTAAACGAAGCCACTTTTAAGTCTCCACTTTGGTATGAGGACGAATTAAACTGAATGTTTCTTCCGATAAATGGTGTTCCGAGTAAAAGAAAAGCAGCATTATATATCCAGCGAATACGTTTTAAGCTTAGCCAAAGTACAACCAGGAACGTATTACCCAAAAACCATACTTTATAGCTTAGACCAAAGAAAGCAATTGGCCAAAAATCTTGAGGATCTACATAAGGAGCTAAATAAGCCATGAATAGACCAAATATGGCTAATCCATTAAGGATGTCTAGTATTTTCTTTATAACATTTCTCACTTACTCACTAGCATTAAAAAGGGTGTTTTTTTCGTGCGTTGAAAGACTATCGTAACCACTATGCGAGATCTTGTCCAAAATAGCATCTACCTCTTCTTGATTTGGTCTGTTTGCCTTGTTATCCATTTGCTTACGAAGAAGCACTTCATCAGGCTTAGAAAGCCTCATTTTTTTTGAAAAAAAAGGGTGAATATCAGTTAATTTAAGTACTAGTCTCCCTTGGACGTGTAAGATATAGATAACACCAAAAACCGCTCCACCAATGTGCGCAAATAGCCCTCCCGTATTTTGACTTACGGGAAACATATATAAATCTCTAAAAACAAAGAATAACGCAACCCATCGCATTTCTACGTCAAACAAACCGAATGGTCTAACCACATAACGAGGCAAAAACATTCCTGTGGCCACCAGGATAGCAGTAACTCCGCCAGATGCTCCTAATAATTTTTTAGTTTTTACGACGACGTGAAACTCGGGAAAAACATTAAATGCAACTACAAATAAAAGAGCTCCGACAATTCCTCCGCTTATGAAAATAGTCCATATTTGGCGGTTAGACATAAAGTCTTCTAAAATTCTTCCTATAAAGAACAGCAAGACTAAATTTCCCGCAACATGCCAAAAATCTGCATGAAAAAACACATTGGTTATAATGGTCCACGGACGTATGAGTAGCATACCTATATCGCTGGGTATGTAAAAGTACTCTAGTATAGAAACCGCAGAAAACCCTCCTAAACGAGCGGCAAAGCCTATTAAAATGGTTAAGATAAACGCTGCAAGATTTACGATGATAATCTGCCGAATAGCAGAGTTCCCTTTGCTGTATTCATAGACTATTTTATCCCAGATGTTCATATTATTTTTAATAGAAAGTTGAGCGATTATTTCGGTTCCAATACATAACTAGCAAATAGCCAAAAAGAGCTCCTCCAATATGTGCAAAGTGTGCAATTCCAGGAGAGAATCCGCTTATGCCTGAAAATAATTCGTATGCAGCATATCCAATTACAGCGTATTTTGCTTTGATAGGAATTGGTATAAACATTAAATACAATTCGGTATTTGGCCAATAAATCGCAAATGCCACTAAGATTCCAAAAAGAGCCCCTGAAGCGCCTAGCACAGGAACATTATAATTGGCATTTAGTGCACCAAGGCTCCCTTGATAATTTTGACCACTCAATAGTACATCTCTTCCTTCGCTTAACATGGTTTGAAAATCTTGCGGATCGATTAAGTTAATTACTTCTTGTATTTGAAAGTAAACAATACCAAAATGCAAAAGGAATGCACCTAACGCCGAAAAAAAGTAGAACTGTAAAAAGCGTTTAGGACCCCAAATCTGTTCTAGTTTTGCGCCAAACATCCATACACCAAACATATTAAATAAGAGGTGCATTAACCCACCATGCATAAAAATATGGGTAACTATTTGCCAAGGTTTAAAAAAAGCCGAGCCAGGATAAAACATGGCCAAAAGGTTATCAAGATTAATACCTTGAGATTCTGCGGCAAATTTTCCTAGAAAAAAAAGAACATTAATAATTATGATATTCTTTGTTACCTCAGGCACATTGTATTGGTTACTGTTAAACTGCATTTATGGTGTTATTGAAAAAAACGTTCCAAACTGGTTTTTGTTAATTTTACGATGATACTATTTCCGGATTCATTCGTAGCCGATTGCTTACATTGCATTAAGTCTGTAATCAAGGTTTTCATTTCAATTTGGGTTAGAACTTTGCCTGCCTTAATGGCAGCGTTCTTTGCAGCGGCTTGTCTTAAGGCTTCTTTCTTATTAATTTTCAATTCCTGAAAATTAGTTTTGAAATCTTCTAAAATTTGTATAATCACCTCTGCGCCGTCTGTTTTACTTAATTCACCTGGTAATCCATTTATGATTATGGTGTTTTTACCAAATTCACTAGTATCAAAACCCAAGGTGTTGATGTCATCCTGCATTTCAAAGTACAAATTAAGATCAAGTGTACTGAGCTCTAGGGTACGTGGAAAGAGTAATTGCTGAGAGGCTACAGCCTGATTATCGTTGTAGCGTTCAACTAAAATTTGAGCGTGGGCTCTATGCTGATTTATAATACATAATTCGCCTTCTATTTTGGCTACGATATAGGCATTATCCACTTGAAATAGGTCTTGAATATCAATTTCATTTTGTGGGAGTGGAGTTTCTGTATGACTAAATATTGAAGCTTGAGATATAGGAGCCACCGGTGTACTTAATAGCTCATCTAGTTGTTCCCAACTGCTAGTAATTCTTGGTTTTGGGGCTTCAAATGGATTGAATCGAATGTTGGGTTGCGAAGTTTTAAGCGAATTGTGATTTTCATAGTTCGCGTTGTAAAGTTGAGTAGCGGAGGGAATAACCATATGCATACCCAATGATTTTTTAACCACCGAATGGAGTAAGGTGTATACGTGTCTGCCGTCTTCAAACTTTACTTCATGCTTAGTGGGATGTATGTTTACATCTATTTTGGCAGGATCTACATCTAGGAATAAGACATAAAATGGGTGAGAGGCATCCTCTAGTAAACGACCATAAGCGCTAGATATAGCATGATTAAGGTAGTGATCTTTAATATACCTTCCGTTTGCAAAAAGATATTGCATACCTCTGGTACGTTTGGCTAATTTGGGAGACCCGATGTAACCGGTAAAACTCACAATTTCAGTTTGTTCATTCGTCTCAATTAGTTCCGATTCCTGAACATTAAAAAGATCAGCGATTCGATTCTTTAGTGTCCCGCCTCGAAGTTTTGATAAAATTTTATCTTGATTGGTGAATTCAAAGCTTATGGCGGGATAAGCCAAGGATATGCGTTGAAATTCTTCAAAAATATGCTTGGTTTCTACCGTAATACTTTTTAAAAAGTTTTTACGAGCAGGAATATTAAAGAATAGATTTTTAACAGTAATAGAAGTTCCTTGGGTAGCTGCTACGTTTTCTTGAATCTCTAGTTTTCCAGCATTTATAACTATGCGAGTACCCACCGATTCACTTTCGTTTTTGGTTCGCATTTCTACTTCGCTCACCGAAGCAATACTGGCAAGTGCCTCCCCTCTAAATCCAAGTGTGTGCAAATTATATAAATCTTCAGCCTTGGTTATTTTAGATGTGGCATGTCTTTCCCAGCACATTCTGGCGTCGAAGGCATTCATTCCTGTGCCATTATCATCTACTTGAATATGGGTACACCCTCCATTTTTGATAAAAAGTTTAATGCTAGTTGCCCCGGCATCTACGGCATTCTCAACTAATTCTTTTACCACTGAGGCAGGACGTTGCACTACTTCTCCCGCAGCTATTTGGTTTGCTGTTCCTTCGGGTAATAAATGTATAATTCCAGCCAAGTTAAAGAAGTTATTTTGAATTATTATGGATCACTAATTATGGTGCTGTTAGCTAATTATAAAAACTGTCACGTAACAATAAATGTAACCTATTTAGTTAAGTTTTCGAATATAATTTCTATCAAGTTAGAATTCCAAAGTTTGATGGAGATAAACGACAATAAAAGGACTAATCCAGCGATTTTTAGGTTATAATATCTTGAAGATTGCGTATTATGATATCTCGCATCTGCAAACTTGGATCCGTACGCTTTTCGGATGTTATCCTTAACTGAATCTTCGGTCTTTTCTAATTCTCCCATTTCACGCTTTATATCGTTAACATGAGCATGCAATTCTTCTTTTCCCTTGTTGTAATACACAGGGATATAGTTGAATTTACGATGTTGTGGAAGTTTGCTAAATCTGAGCTTAATCATGACTTGGTACAAAATTAAGCTATTCTCATAGAAAGACTCGCTTTGCGAAGAATAGTAATTGAAGTGGCACCCCATTGCGGGTTGTGCCTAAGACAAAAATGGGTTTAGAGTTATTGACAAGTAGATTCAAAAACTCTTTCTGCCACTATAATATTGCTTGCAAGGGCTAATTTATATTCTTCGCAGGCAAAATCTACTTCGTTAAGTTGCATGTAAATATTTCCTTTGATATAGTGTACCATTTTGTACGTTGGCATCAATATCTGAACAGAGTTATAGTCTTTAATGGCACCTTCAAAGTCTTTTTTTACTACTTTAATTTCAGCCCTGCGCTTATATAAGTCTCCGGATAATTTATCTAACGTAAGTGCTACGTCGAGATCTTTTAGCGCTAGATCATTTTGACCTTGACCTACATAGGCATCCGATCTTAGTTTTAAAAAGGATACATTACCTGGATCTTTGTCCAGTATTTTGTTATAATCGACAAGAGCTAGCGGGTACTTTTTTTGCTCAACATAACATAAACCTCTGAAGTAATAAGCCTCTTTATAAATGGGATTTAGACTTAACGTTTGGGTAAAGTCGCGTATAGCATCATCGTATCGTGCGGCATTATATTCGGTAGTTCCTCTATTAAAATACCCCCTGAAGTCACTAGGGTTTAGCTTGATAAATTGCCCGTATAATCTAATAGCTTCGTCAAAATTACGCTCTAGCGTGGCCCTATTAGCTTGAATTAGAATTTCGGCACCTTGTTGTGCTTTTGTAAAAAGGGAGCATGCCATTAATGCAAGCATGAATATTTTATTTCTCATGTGGACTTTACCATTACAAATAAAATGCCTTGAGCGGGAAGTGATTAAACAATAATTTAGTTTGTTCAATTTAAGTGAACACTTTTTTGCGCTTATTATAGAAAAACTGTGATTCGGAGAACAGAATTATTCTAAAAAAAAGTAACCAAAAGAAAAAAGGATTTCTGCAATCCGCTATTACTTTCGTTCTAATGTATCTAAAAAAAGGCGATACCATTGGTATAGTTTCACCCGCTAGAGCTATTGAAGCGGCGCAAGTAGAACCTGCCATACGGTTTTTTGAGCAACACGGCTTACGTGTTTTAGTGGGTGAAAATGCATATAACCGTGAGGGTCAAATGGCCGGATCAGAAGAAGAAAAGATTCAAGATATTCAGGGGTTTATTAGTAATCTAGATGTTAAAGCCATAATTAGCACAAGGGGAGGGTATGGTTGTGTACGGATTATTGACCAACTGGATTTAACCCCGCTGGCTGAGCAAAAAAAATGGCTTGTGGGTTTTAGTGATGTGACTGTTTTTCATTCTCACATACATCAGATATATGGCACACCTACTATACACAGTGCCATGCCCATAAATATGACTGAAAATCCTACAGAGGAAGAAAAAATAAGCAATATGACGTTGATCAATTGTTTGTTTGGAGCCGATATTTCTTATGATTTGCCTACGCATCATTTAAATCAATCGGGAGATGCTTCGGGTTTGTTAGTAGGCGGAAACTTAAGTATGTTGTATAGTTTGTGTGGATCTACATCAGATTTAGACACAAAAGGTAAAATTCTATTTTTAGAAGATTTGGACGAATATTTATATCACGTAGATAGAATGATGATGAATCTTAAAAGAACGGGAAAATTAGAAAATCTAGCAGGACTAATAGTTGGTGGAATGAGTGACATGAAGGATAATGCCATTCCTTTTGGTAAAAATGCAGAACAAATAATACTTGAACATACCGCAGAATATGGTTACCCCATCTATTTCGGCTTTGAGGCCGGGCATCAAAAACTAAACAAAGCGCTTCGATTTGGCCTGCCTGCAGAAATAAAAGATAATCAGCTACTTTTGCCATCTAAATTAGCGTAAACTAAAATGGCCTTTTACCAAGCGAGTAAGCAATTAACCAAGTTTATCATCAGCGGCCTACTGGCTGTTACGGTTGACTTTATTGTTTATTTTGCCGTATCTCAATATTTACCTATGAATCTAAGCAAGGGCATTAGTTTTTGTTCTGGGATGCTGGTAACGTACAACCTAAATAAATTTTGGACTTGGCGTCAGAACGATAAAGATAATAAGAGACTACTGTTATTTACAATGTTGTATTTACTTGCTATGACCATAAATATCTCTGCTAATCATTATGCTTACGAATTGTTACCCAATTTTGAATTCATAGCATCTTTACGAGATAGTAAAGGAATTCTGAATGACATGATTACCGTAAAATTAAATAAGGTTTTCGCCTTAATTATAGCTACAGGCCTAAGTGCCCTATTTGCCTTTGTTGGCCAAAAATATTGGCTGTTTAAAGCTAAAACTACTAATAGGTTGGACGCGTTAAAATAGTTTGCGCAATAATGGCTTGTCGCAAGTCGAAGTCTATTTCCTCCGTTTTGATTTCCTCATCTACTTGAAGCTCTTCTGATTCTTTTTTAGCCTTTATTAAGCTGGCTTTCTTTGAATCGGGTATCTTATTTTCATGTGCAAAATTGTACTGAGGTTCTTCCTTCTCATGTTTATCTTTATAGTCAAGGTTAGACTGTTCTGTGAACATCTCCTCTTCTATTTGCTCGGGTTGGTATTCACCTCTGAGGTCTTGAAGAATTTCTGCTAGGGTTGGTGTTTTTCTTTTAACAGTTTGGGAAGTCGTTTGTGCAGTTTGTTTCTTTTCTTTGCGTTTACCAAATAGTAGATAAAGCCCGTAAAGTATAAAAGGTATGAATCGTAGTAAATCTTCCATCTGACCAAACGAAGGTAATGAAAAAAAAGCTGGTTTTAAGTTTAGGCTCTAATTTAGGAAATAGATACGCTTATATACGTCAGGCTATTACCTATATTGAAGAATGCTTTGCAACCCCTTGTGTGTGCAGCAGTTATTACACTACTCCTCCGTGGGGAGAAACAGAACAAGCGCAGTTTATAAATATGGCATTATATCTCGAAACCCCTATGTCCGTGAATGAATGTTTAAAACAACTGCATGCTATAGAAGTTCAGATGGGTCGGGTAAAAACCAAGAAATGGGGACCCAGAAGTATAGATATTGATATTCTTTTTTATGAAGACAATCAAGTAAAAACTGAAGCGCTTACGGTTCCACATCCTCATATGCATGAACGCGTTTTTGTGCTTAAGCCCGTATGTGATATTGTGCCTAACTTCGTTCATCCTGTTTTAAACATTACCATGAGGAATTTACTCAGTGAACTTGTAGACGATTCACTGCTTTTTTGTAATTAATGCGCTAAGTTTGACTGATGTTTTTGCCTTGTGTTGGTTCAATTGGTTATTGGGGTTTGTTGGTTACTGAAAGTAAACCCGTCATTACAACGCTTCATACCTTTCAGAAACAGTCTAGCCTTTCGCAATGCGAGATTGTAACTGCCAATGGTCGCTTAAAGATAAGCGTGCCCACTATAAAGCAAACCCGAAAAGGCGCCTTTAGCGAGGTTGAAATAGATTATACGGACAAATGGCAAATAGAATGGTGGAGAGGAATAGAAAACGCCTACAAGAAATCCCCTTTTTTCCTTTACTACGACTATAAACTAAAGCCTAAAATACTCGCCAACGAAAAATATTTACTAGACTACAATGTAGCTATCGTAAGTACTTTGTGGGATATTTTAAAAATGAAAACGCCACTAGAAATAAATAAGGGTACAGCAGTTTATTTCAAAGAAATGGAAGCATGTTCAAATCCGACTTACCCGCAGGTATTTAATAGCAAGATTCCTTTTTGCGAGAATGTGTGTGTTTTAGATGCGTTATTTAACCTAGGTCCAGAAACCTTAGATTATTTACTTAGCATCAATAAATGATCCCATCGCACTAAATTTGTTGATACGCTCAGTTACCAGAGTAGCGCTATCTAGTTCGGCCAGTTCCTTCAATGTCTTTTTTAATTCATTTTTAAGGGTTTTAAACATTGTTTCTGGGTCGTTATGTGCGCCGCCTAGCGGTTCTGGTATTATGCCATCAATTAATTTATTGGCCAACATTTTATCAGAGGTTAGATTCAACGCATCTGCTGCACGTTCTTTATTATCCCAGTTTCTCCAAAGAATGGAAGAGCAACTTTCAGGTGAAATTACAGAATACCAAGTATTTTCCAACATAAAAACGCGATCTCCTACGCCAATTCCAAGGGCTCCACCGCTTGCACCTTCGCCTATAACAACACAAATGATAGGTACTTTAAGCGTGGCCATTACCATAAGGTTTTTGGCAATAGCCTCACCTTGTCCGCGTTCTTCGGCTTCAAGACCTGGGAATGCACCGGGAGTGTCTATGAGGCATATCACTGGCATGTTAAATTTCTCAGCCATACGCATTAAGCGCAATGCTTTGCGATACCCTTCGGGGTTAGGCATTCCGAAATTACGGTACTGACGCTCTTTGGTGGTACGGCCTTTTTGTTGGCCTATTATCATTACGTTCTGATTGTCTATTTGGGCTAGTCCGCCCACCATTGCTTTGTCATCACCTACGTTTCTATCGCCGTGCAGTTCGATAAAATTTTTAGCAATAGCCGCAATATAGTCAAGTGTATATGGCCTGTCTGGGTGTCTTGAGATTTGTACCTTTTGCCAACCAGTAAGGTTTTTGTAAAGCTCTTTTTTCTCGTTAAGTATTTTTTTAGTAAGCTGAGCAACGGTATCGCTCATGTCTACATTTCCTTTGTCATGTGTGGCTTGGGCTTTTTCAAGCTGTTCCAACAATTCTTCTAAGGGTTTCTCGAAATCTAATAATACTGCCATAAGCGTGTTATTTATGATGGGCAAAAGTAAAAATCTAAATTGATTGCGTTAACAATATCTGCATTAAAAAAGAAATCAGTGTTTATTAAACGAAAAAGGTCACCCAATTTGGATGACCTTTTGCGGTCCGGACGGGACTCGAACCCGCGACCCCCTGCGTGACAGGCAGGTATTCTAACCAACTGAACTACCGGACCGTAATTCTTATTTTAAAAGCTTGATGTTTAACTATCAAACCCCCTTTTTAAGGGTCTGCAAATATAACTGCGTAGTTTATATTACAAATTCTTTTTTGTAATTTTTTATTTACCCTAGACAGGTAACTCTACCTTCTTTTAATTGATACGTTTCTGTGCCTTCTGGACATGTTGCAATTCCCTCATTGTCAAAAGTTAATCTATGCCCAAACTTACTCATCCACCCTATATGTTTTCCTGGATTTCCTACCATAAGTGCATAGGGCAATACCTCCTTGGTAATCACCGTGCCAGCTCCTACAAAACAATATTCTCCCAAATCATTGCCGCAAACTATGGTGGCATTAGCTCCTATGCTAGCCCCTTTTTTTACCGTCGTTTTTAAATATTCATCCTTACGAATAACGGCACTTCTAGGATTAATTACATTGGTAAAGACCATGCTAGGACCTAAAAACACATCGTCTTCACAGGTAACTCCGGTGTAAAGACTTACATTATTCTGAACTTTTACATTTTTTCCCAAAACAACTTCTGGGCTTATAACCACATTCTGGCCAATATTACAACCCTCACCGAGTATGCAGTTAGGCATAATATGACTAAAATGCCAAATTTTAGTTCCATTTCCAATTGTACAACCTTCGTCTATTATAGCTGTTTCGTGTGCATAGTAAGTCATTGGTTAAAATTCTCTTGGGTGTGCGTATTTATATAAATCTTCTTCTGGTAAGCTTTTGAAATAATCGTAGGTTATTTTTAAGCCTTCTGCTCTACCTACTTTTGGTTCCCATCCTAGTATATCCTGAGCGCGGCTGATATCTGGTTTGCGCTGTTTTGGGTCGTCTTTGGGTAAATCATGAAAAACCACTTTTTGGTTAGTTCCTGTTAGTGCAATAATTTCTTGGGCAAAATCCAAGATGCTAATCTCATCCGGATTTCCAATATTTATAGGTTTAACGTAATCGCTCATTAGTAATCTATGAATACCTTCTACCAGATCAGAAACGTAGCAAAAACTTCTTGTTTGACTGCCATCTCCAAAAATGGTAATATCTTCTCCTCTCAACGCTTGTCCAATAAATGCAGGGAGAGCTCTACCATCATTAAGGCGCATACGTGGCCCGTAGGTGTTAAATATACGGATGATACGCGTTTCTACGCCATGAAAGGTATGATAAGCCATAGTCATTGCTTCTTGAAAACGTTTTGCTTCATCATATACGCCTCGTGGTCCAACTGGGTTTACATTTCCCCAATAGTCTTCTGTTTGAGGATGTACCAATGGGTCTCCATATACTTCACTAGTACTGGCAATGAGCATTCTAGCTCCTTTAGCTAGGGCTAGTCCTAGGCAATTATGGGTTCCTAAACTGCCTACTTTAAGCGTAGGTATAGGGATTTTTAGATAATCTATGGGACTTGCGGGCGAGGCAAAATGAAGAATATAGTCAAGCTCACCAGGCACGTGAATATGCTTTGATACGTCGTGGTGATAAAATTCAAAGTTTTCTAAGGACATCAAATGCTCGATGTTACTCATAGATCCGGTAATGAGATTATCCATAGCGATCACATGATATCCTTCTTTTATAAATCTATCACATAGGTGCGAACCTAAAAATCCAGCGCCTCCCGTTATTAGTATTTTTTTCATTTTAGTTAGATCCTATGCAATAATATTCATATCCTAATTCTGCCATTTCTGCTTTATCGTATATGTTTCTGCCGTCAAATATGAGTTTATTTTTGAGTCGCTTAGATACTTCGTCAAAGTCAGGAAGTTTAAATTCTGACCATTCTGTAACGAGCAGAAGTGCATCCGCATTCTCAAGCGCACGATAGGGCTCATCTACGTAGTGTATAGCATCTCCTATGAGGTGTTTGGTTTCTGGCATTGCCACAGGATCATACGCAACAATGTGACCACCTGCTGCCTTTATTTTTTCAATTAAAACAAGTGAAGGTGCTTCTCGCATATCATCCGTATTGGGCTTAAATGAGAGTCCCCACATGGCAAATGTTTTGCCACTTAAATCGTTACCCAATGATTTGGTTATTTTATTGAATAACACAGATTTTTGAGCCTCGTTTACTTCCTCTACGGCTTCCAAAATGCGCATTCTGTAGTTGTTTTGAGCTCCTGTTTTGATCAATGCTTTTACATCTTTAGGAAAACAACTTCCGCCGTATCCAATACCTGCGTATATAAATCGGCTACCAATACGTGGATCGCTTCCTATGCCTCTTCTAACGGCATTTACATCTGCGCCCATAATTTCGCAAAGGTTTGCGATGTCGTTCATAAAACTGATACGTGTAGCCAACATCGAATTAGCAGCATACTTGGTCATTTCTGCACTGGGTATATCCATAAATATAAGCGGATGTCCGTTCATAATAAATGGTTTATACAACTTGCCCATGGTTTCTTGTGCTTTGTCAGCATCTACCCCAACTACAATTCTATCTGGTTTCATAAAATCATCAATCGCAGCACCCTCTTTCAGAAATTCAGGATTACTTGCAATGTCAAAATCTATGCTTACGCCACGTTTATCTAATTCTGCTTGTACAGCACTTCGTACTTTTTCTGCAGTGCCCACAGGAACAGTACTTTTGGTTACCACCACTATATAGCTATTTATGTTTGCTCCTATTTGTGAAGCTACCTTTAGTACATATTGTAAGTCTGCACTGCCGTCTTCTCCCGGTGGCGTTCCTACGGCAATAAAGGCAACGTCTGATCCTTGTATGCTTTCGGATATTTGTGTGCTAAAGTGAAGTTTTCCCTTGTTAAAGTTACGCGTCACCATGGCTTCTAAGCCAGGCTCGTAAATGGGCATAATGCCATTTTTTAGATTTTCAATTTTATGAATATCAATATCTATACAGGTCACATCTGTTCCCACCTCGGCAAGACATGTTCCGGTTACGAGTCCCACGTACCCTGTTCCTACTACAGCAATCTTCATGTTATTTTTGATTTAAAGTAGGCAAAGATATTCAATGATTTAAAACCAACACTTGCAGATTTGTAAAGCAATGTGGTGATAACCTAAAATGGCGTTTAGAATTATGCATTATTCTTCTTACTTTGCGGTGTATGTCAAAATTAGCAGCGGTATTTTGCCTTTTTTTATTCTGGGGGGCATCGGCACAATCAGAGATGAAGACCAAAAAAGGTTTTCTATTTACTCCGCATGTGGCTTTTCACAGACCCGGAAATGATTTAGCGGTACGTTTTAAAAATTTTGCATCCATTGGCATGTCTACAGAGTATAAGTTGAAAAACAACTTCATGTTTGGCGTAGATTACGATTGGTTTTTTGGAAATAGTATCAAGCAAATCGGATTATTTAGCGGTATCGATAATCCGCAAGGTCAAATTATTGATAAAAACGGAGATTTTTCGGCAATTGGTTTAAATATCAAGGGAAACTACGGGACCGTAAATTTGGGATATTTGCTCAATATTCCCAGTGATGAGCCTTTTTCAGGTGTTCTTTTTATGCTAGGAGCTGGAGTAATGCAGCACAAAATTGATATTATATCATCTCAAATTACTATCCCGCAGCTCAATGGAATTTATGAAGCAGGGTATGATCAACTAACCTATGGACTGTCTACAAAGCAATTTATTGGGTATCAATACTTGGTATCTAGAAATAAATATCATTTTAGGGCAGGTTTTGAATTCAATCAAGGATTTACGCAAGGTAGAAGAACATGGGATTTCAATGCTAATAAGTCAGGTTTAGACAAACGATTTGATACGACTATAGCTTTTAAAGCAGGGATAATTGTGCCTATTTATACCAAGAGTGCAAACGATGAAGAGTTTTTTATAGACTAAAGTATTGTTTAGAATAGGATATATCGTTACTACGTATGTTGCGCAATATGTATTGCCAGTAGCAGCGCTTATTTCTCCAAAACTAAAGGATTTTTTACACCAACGAAAACACGCAAATCAGCCTTTAAACGGACCTGTGAAGTTCTGGATACATGCGGCTTCATTGGGAGAATATGAAATGGCATTGCCACTTCTGAATAAGCTTGCACCCAACGGAAATCTAGAAGATATACTGCTCACTATTTTCAGTCCAAGTGGCTACACTCAGGCGTTAAAAGGTAAATATGCTTCTCGGTTGATGTATTTACCGCTTGATACTGCAACTAATGTATCGCAGTTTTATCACGATTATGCGCCGCAAAAAGCAATTTTCATACGTTACGATTTTTGGTTTCACTTCATTAATGAAGGACAAAAGAGAGGCGTGGAGTTTTATTTGGTGAATGGTCGATTTAGGCCAAACCATTTTGTATTTGCATGGTATGGAAAGCCGTATTTACAATTGCTTAAGCGATTTAAGGGAATTTTTACTTCTGATACTAAAAGTGCAATTTTACTTACGGATAACGGAGTGGCTGCAGCATATCTTGGAGATACGCGATTTGACAGAGTAGACGCCATCGCTCAAATAGCGAAGCGATATGTAGATATTGAGCACTTTAAAGGAAATAGAAAACTGCTTATGGTGGGCTCTTCTTGGGAAGCGGAAGAACTATTGACCGCACAATTACTGACACGAAAACTTGATAATCTAGCCATTGTTATAGCGCCGCATGATCTTAAAAGAGCAAATGAAATTGCCCATAAATTGCATGAATTTTCTCCCAAGAAATATACCGAGGGTGTTTTTAACGCATCAGATCAAGTCCTGATTTTAGATACTATGGGTATGCTCTCTTCTATGTATCAATATGCTGATTTTGCGCTTATTGGTGGGGGATTTTCGGGTGCATTACACAACATTTTAGAACCTGCTGTTTGGGGTTGTTATCTTTCTTTTGGTCCCAAAATTTCTAAATTTACAGAGGCACAAGAGTTTGTAGACCAAGGATTTGCAATGGTTATTAACTCCCACGAAACCTGGGTAAAGCAGCTGAGTCATTTGCTCTCTAGTCCTCAGGAATGTGCACACTTAAAGCAAAAAGCAACGGACTATTGCGCGAGCCAACTAGGCAGCACAGCCAGGATTGTAAACCTAATGTCAAAACCAATTTAGGAAAGGTTAATTCTGGCTTCAAGAGATTTTAAATGTATTTTTAGTATACATTTGAATTATGAAGTCGTTTTTGAGCATACTCTCGTTTATCGTGCTATGCAGTAGTTGTGGAAAGTTGTGCCACAAAGATTTACGCATGGGTGAAATGCTGATGATTCCAATAGATTTTTCGCAATACGATGCAAGAGAAGTGGGCTACATTCAAGTTTTGAATGTGAATAATGGCGATACATT